>NZ_WIVQ01000014.1:0-75333 GCF_009600545.1 Pseudomonas sp. FSL R10-1339
CGTCACCCGTTTCAGCTCGGCCCGTAGACGACGAACCTCAGCGCTCTGATCATCCTCCTCAACGCGCTGTTCCTGGGACTTGGTGTAGCGCTTAACCCAGGCATAGAGGCTGTGCACGGACACACCCAATCGTGCAGCCACCTCCGAGACAGGAAGCTTCTTTTCGGTCGCTTGTTTGACCGCCTGGATTTTGAATTCTTCGGGATATCGCTGGTTGCTCATGGCACCTCCTAATGGGCCTCATTTTAAGGCTTGGAGATGTCTACGAAACTAGGGGCGATTCAACCCGGGCCATTTCTCATCGCCAAGCCCTGTTGCAGGTAACGATCAAACTGAGAGGGCTTGTCCAGTTTCCTGCGGGAGATCACATCAGAACTAATCCGGGCTGCAAACGGACCGTAACGCCTCTCTATCCACTGAACAACCTCAACAGGGACATAACCATTGGCGTCTCGATGCTGTAGCAGTAGGTCTTGAGCATTTTGGCGTTTGCCTTCAAAGCGCTCCCAAAAAGCAGGTGCCATGTTGAGCCCCAGCACAACTCGCTTCTTAGCATTGGCCTGTGCTTGACTTTCAAACCTAAAACTTTCTTCGCCCTGGGTGTTTATTTCACTGTGGGAGCTTTGTTCGTTCAGGCACTGGTTCAAAATACCCATGTACTCATTGACCTCCATAACCATCCACCCGGAATAGAGATGTATCTGGCTCAAGACTTCTTTCAGATAATCCTTGCCCATGGCCTCTTGGATATCCTGTGCAATACAGGTAGTGATCCGGGCGATGGCTGCACAGGTCACGATGCCATCCTGGAGACGTTGCTCGACTGGCTGTCCAACGGATGCTTGCGCGAGGAAGGACTCCTCAAGATTTTTTACCAGCGCTGGCAGTGATGGCAGGTGCCTGCCGGCCTTCCAGCTTCTTGCAGCTCTTTCATTACGTTCGTACAGGCCTGACTCGTCTTTTACCCCGACAGGATCATGGAACGAAGCAAGGCTACAACCGCATGATGCATAGGCCCAAGCCATTACCTTGCTGAGAGGCGTTGAGTTTTCTCCATCGATGCCTGATGGCAGATACCAACACGGCTCCTGAGGCTGTGGAGCAGCATAGATATAACCTTGCAATAAAACCCAGGTGCGAGCTGCAGATCGAACGGCTATTTCGATGGCATAGGTCGTCAGAAAGTAACGCGCTGTATCGCTCTTCGTCATGAACGTGCCCATTTGCTTGATCATGGAGGCGTAAGACGCATAAAGCTCATTAAGCAGCTCACGGATTTGATTGGCCCGAAATGGACAGCGAACGTAGCGACCCAGCGAGTTCGTCAGCAGCTGTGCAATATCACCCAAAGCACTTTGCAAATGGCAGTCTTCCTTTGCCAGTCGCTGCATGCGCTTTTGATAAGTCTTGGCCATACCTTGATCGAACTCAGTTAGATCATGACGATCATGGGCTTTGCGGGGCATAACACCGGAAGCCGCTACCGCGTACTTTACGACCTCGCCCAAGGTAGGTGATGTGTATTGTCTTTCCATAGTCTTTCCCCCTCAAAGCCCGTGTCGCTTACTGCTGGTTAGGATTCAGGTGTTTGCCCCGGTTGCCGTGGACCTGGGAGTTAGTGTTGTTCGAACCGCTGGTACCTCCGTTGGAGTTCAACGAATCAGAACGGTGATTGTTTTGAGCGCGTTGCTGGGGGGACGGCTGCGCACCGGTTGGTTTCTTCGACATGGTCTTACTCCTGAATGTGGAGAGCCAAAGTTACTGAGCTTGCTCCATGGGTTGAGCACTCAGGTTACCTAGCAGGCCATTACCGCTCCACGTCGAAACTGGCGACGTGTTTTCTTCAAGACCAAAGTGCCAATCAGGAGAGCAATTGCAGTCACGATATGGTCGATTAAACTCGTCGGCATCGATAACTTAAAGCCTCCAAATCGTTGACTGCGTAGTTGCCTTCGACCAGATCGGCCCGAACGCTATGTACCTTACACACAGCCGTATGGTATCGGAGCTGGGACGACACAGAGTCAGTAGACACGACAACGGATTTGATACATTTCGCGACAAAACCCTTGATCAAGGGAGAGGACAGCATAGTTAGATGCTAGCGCAGGGAGGCTGACTCTGGCGCCCCCAGACTTTTTCAAACTTCAAATACGAAAAAACCGGCTAACGCCGGCTTTCTCCCCCTCCAACCAAATGGTCAAGCCATACCGGTCGTGAGGGTTAGTTGTTGCGTAAATTATTGCGGGATGAAGCGTACAACACAACAAAAAAAGCCTGGATTGAAACTCGTACCAGCCCACAAATAGCACAGTGCCATCACAAAACCCTGCATCCCTTGGTTAAGCTACGGTAACTTACGCATAATAAAGAAACGCTTCACACCCTGACTGGATACAAAACCGAAGGATCGATCATGGCAGCCAGCAGTAACTTCGCCTTTCTCCAAGAGCACGACCCCGTATTCCTGCAGCTTGCGAGCACGGCCGAGCAGGCATTTGCCAGCGATCCAAACACCACGCTGATCAAACTGCGCCAACTCGGCGAAGCCCTGGCTCAAGACTTGGCCAGTCGCTCCGGCATTGTATTTGATACCAACACCAGCCAGTCCGACCTGCTTTACAAGCTCAGCCGTGAGATTCAACTGGATCAAAATATTCACAGTTTGTTTCATACATTACGGATTGAAGGAAATAGAGCCATTCACGGGTTTCGTACCCAACACCGTGAAGCAATGGACGGGCTAAGGGTCGGTCGCGCTTTGGCCATTTGGTATCACCAATCTTTCAGCAATAATGCCAACACCTTCAAGCCTGGTCCTTTCGTCACTCCAAGCGACCCCAGCACCTCGTTACGCGACCTGCAAAACCAGATCGAACAGTTCAAGGCACAACTCAACGAATCCAACCAGCAGTTGGAGAGTAACCAACAGCTCGCTGAGCTGCTCAAGCGTGAGGCAGAGGAATATGCTGTGCTCGCCGGGCAGATGGACGCCGAGGCGCGTAGCCATAAGCAGTTAGCCGCAGAGCACGAAGACGCTCTGCAAAAGATGCGCGCCGAGCATGAAAAAAGCCTCAAAGCACTGCAGCAGCAATTGGCCGCACAGCCGTTGGCTAGTAAGCAGGTGGCCAAAAAAACCCAGCAGGCCAGCAGCAGCTTTGATCTCACGGAAGACCTCACCCGCATTTTGATCGACCAGCAGTTGATCGATGCTGGTTGGGACGCAGATTCCCTGGACCTCACTTACAGCAAAGGCGCACGCCCCGAGAAAGGCAAAAACAAGGCGATCGCCGAGTGGCCTACAAGCAGCCCAAAAGCTTGTGCCGATTACGTGCTGTTCGCCGGACTTACACCCATAGCCATCGTCGAAGCCAAACGTAAACGCATCAATATTGCTGATCGTATTCCACAGGCTGAGCGCTATGCCCGCGAGTTCAAACACTGCGCCGAGCACCTGCAACCTTGGCTGCAAGCTGGCGAAACGCAGCCTTGGAGCGATGGCAAAGGCAGTCACTTCCGCGTGCCCTTTGCATTCGCCTGTAACGGCCGCCCCTTTATCAAACAGCTCGCAGAACAGTCCGGTACCTGGTTCCGCGACCTGCGCAGCCCTGCCAATATCCGCCGGCCGCTTTCGGACTTCCACACGCCAAAGGATCTGCTCGACCTGCTCAAACGTAGCCAGGCGCAAGCTGAGGCCAAGCTAGAAGAAGAGGGTTTTACTTACCTCAAGTTACGTGACTACCAAGAGAAAGCTATCCAGTCCGTAGAGCAAGCACTGGCTAACAGCCAGCGCGACTGCTTGTTGGCCATGGCCACGGGCACAGGTAAAACCCGCACCATCATTGGTCTTATGTACCGCTTCCTCAAGGCTGAACGCTTCAAGCGCATTTTGTTTCTGGTCGACCGCAGTACCCTCGGCCAACAGGCCATTGACTCGTTCAACGACACCACTCTTGAGCAAAACCACACCCTGGGGCAGATCTACGACATCAAAAAACTGGGCGATATGGCTGCAGAAGCGGAAACCCGCGTCCAGGTGGCTACCGTACAAGCGATGGTCAGCCGTATTTTCCGCTCGGACAATCCTCCACCCGTAGGGGAATTCGACTGCATCATCGTCGACGAAGCCCACCGGGGTTACACGCTCGACCAAGAGATGACCGAAGGTGAGCTGACCGTACGAGATCACAGCCAATACCTTTCGCAATACCGTCGCGTACTCGATTATTTCGATGCCTGCCGTATTGGCCTTACGGCCACGCCAGCCAAGCACACCAGCGAAATTTTTGGTAAACCGGTATTTACCTACAGTTATCGGGAGGCCGTTGCCGACGACTGGCTTATCGATCACGAACCACCGATTCGCTATGAAACCCAGCTCACTCAGCACGGTATACATTATGAAAAAGGTGAGTCGGTCAGCGTTATCAACACTCAGACTGGCGAGGTTGATGTAGCGGAGCTGGAAGACGAGCTGACCTTCAATATCGAGTCGTTCAACCGTCGCGTTATCACACCCGCTTTTGACAAGGTCATCTGCGACGAGTTGGCCAATGAGCTGGACCCGTACGGCGAAGAGAAAACACTGATTTTCTGTGTCAACCAAGCCCATGCAGAACGGGTGAAGAACCTGCTTGATGCCGCTTTTAAAGAAGCTTATGGCGAGCGATACAATGAAGCCACAGTGAGCATCATCACGGGCCAAAGCGATAATGTTGAACAACTGATTCGCTGCTACAAGAACGAACCTCACCCCAGTATCGCTATTACCGTGGACTTATTAACCACCGGTATTGATGTGCCGAAAATCTGTAATCTGGTGTTTATGCGCCGCGTTCGCTCGCGCATTCTCTATGAGCAGATGAAAGGCCGTGCTACCCGCCGTTGTGACGAAATTGGCAAAACCGTTTTCCGCATCTATGACCCTGTCGATCTCTACGCCAGCCTGGAAGCGGTCGACACCATGAAACCGCTGGTCAAGAATCCCAACGTCTCCTTGGAGCAGTTGGTCAGTGAACTCAGCAACAGTGCCAGCCACGATGCACCCGGCAGCCAACAAGACAGCAGCCACGCTCACGATGTACTCGACCAACTGAGTCAGCGCGTTATGCGCATTCTGCGCAAGGCTCAGCACAAAGCCGAGAGCAAACCGAGCCTAAAGCAAAAGTTGGATGAGTTGCAGGATAGCTGGGGCGTCGAACCATCAAAACTTCACAGCCATCTGCATACACTCGGTCCGCAGCAAGCCGCTAACTTTGTGAACCAGCACAGCCAACTGATCAACCAACTGGCCAGCGTCAGCGCTCTACTCGGGTCGGAAAATTACCCGATAATTTCCACACACACCGACGAGTTGATGGTTCGCGAGCAAAACTACGGCAAAAACCAGAAACCTGCGGACTACCTTGAAAGCTTTCATGAGTTTATCCACAAACAACTTAACCAGTCTGCAGCCCTTGGCGTCGTGGTTAACCGCCCTAAAGATCTGACGCGTGAGCAACTTCGTGAAGTGCGCTTGCTCCTCGACCAAAATGGCTTCAGCGAGGCCAGCCTGAAAAGCGCCTGGCGCTCCCAAACCAACCAGGAAATAGCCGCCAGCATCATCGGCTATATCCGCCAGGCCGCCATCGGTGAAGCGTTGCTCCCGTTCGAGCAGCGGGTGAACCATGCCATGCAAAAAATCTATGCCATGCAACCTTGGACGCCCGTGCAGCGTCGCTGGCTCGAGCGATTGGCCAAACAGTTGGTACATGAAGTGATCATAGACCCGCAGCAAGTGAATGATGCCTTCAGGAACGATGGCGGCCTCAAAGGGTTGAACCGAAATCTTGGCGGTAACCTGGATCGGGTGCTGGACGCCTTGAATGACAATCTGTGGCAAGCCGCTAGCTAAGCATTGACACGCACTATGCGTAAGCGCTTAGACTGTCCTCAGTCCTAGGACAAAGGACAGTCATTAACCGAGGCTGCGATGAAGAGTCAAGATGTTCTGCTGCTAATCAAATTGATCTGCCTTGAACAGCGTGAGCGCGAGCAGCAAAGGCTCGCAGGCGAAATGACCGAACTGATCAAGCAGGGTGATGCCTATCTATCGGATCAATGGCGTGGTTGGGAGGATTACTCAGAGCAAGACCCTCCAGTCCATAAGGACAGCTATTCCGTTCGTGCTTTACAAGCCTCACTTGGAATTAGCAAAACTGAAATTGCCTACGCACTGAAACGCTGCCAATACATCGGACTATTACGTGTAGACCCCGATACACAGCTGCCTCGGGTCAATAGCAAAGCCTTGCTGGGCTTTATCGAGCATGGCCTGCGCTACGTGTTTCCAGCCAAACCTGCAGAAATGGTCCGGGGCATCCCTACAAGCTTTTCCGCGCCAATGCTGCAGGGCAAACTAATGAGCGGCGGTGACCTTATCCATGTATGGCCAGACGCCTACGGCAATCGCAAGGGTCAATCTGTAACCCCGCTGTTCAAAACAGTACCGGGCGCAGTCAAGAAAGATCATTCCCTGTATGAATACTTGGCCCTTATAGATGCAATTCGACTGGGCAACGCCAGGGAAGCAAATCTGGCCAACAAGATTTTGCGTGAGAAGGTTCTGCAATCATGAGTCGTACACAAAATATTCAGATGCTGGAAGTGGTTGCCCAGGCGCTCGGCCAAGAGCTCTGCCAACAGGTCGCCTTTGTAGGCGGCTGTACCACAGCCTTACTTTTGACCGACGAATTTAGCCGTGAAGAAGTACGTTACACAGATGATGTCGACCTGGTTGTACATTTGACGGGATATGCTGGCTGGCAAAGGTTAGTTGAACAGCTTAGGCAAAAAGGCTTCACACAGTCATCTGAGGATGAGGTGATCTGCCGTATGCGCTTGGGCGAGCTGAAAGTCGACTTCATGCCCGAGGATGCGCAAACCGCCGACCTGTTGGGCTGTAATAACCGCTGGTTCACTGACGGCCTGGCCAGCGCACAATGGCACGAATTACCGAACGGCTGCCGCATTCGCCTGTTCACTCCCCCCTATTTTCTAGGTAGCAAACTAGAAGCCTATGCAGGGCGCGGGGAGCAAAACCCTCTAGGCAGCCAAGACCTTGAGGACATTCTCAATCTGGTGAACGGGCGAGAAGAACTGCTGCAAGAAGTAGACGCCGCCGCGCCAGACCTGCGGACTTATCTTGCCCAAAAGCTGGCAGCTCTAATGGGACATAACGATTTCGGCTACCTGGTACAAGACGCCGCACGTGGCGATGATGAACGTGAGCAGATCATCTGGCAGCGTTTGCGCCATATCGCTCAGGTAGCCGACTAAATGCGAGCATCCCTGCAATGGCAGTCCCAGCCCGGCACCTTCACAACCGACAACCGGGATGCCTTCGCCCATGTCGAGTTAGCCAATGCCAGCCTTTACCTGGTCGCCGACGGCAGCAGCAGCTACCCGCTGAGTGGTGAACTGGCCAATGCCTTGCTGGCAAAGCTGGTAGCGGATTTCACCCTCGCACAGACACAAGAGTTGAACGCCGAGCAAACAGCCGAGGCGTTATTGCATATAATCGCCACCAGCCAGCAGGTGCTGCGTGATGGATACCCTCGCGCTGCTTGCAGTTACTTGGTGCTATGCCTACACAACGATGCTGCATTCAGCATTCACGAAGGCGACTGTTGCCTTGGCCTGATTGAGCCAACCGCCAGTATCCATTGGTTGAGTAGCGTGCATTGTTTCGCTAATTGGCAAGGCACCCTCACACATGCAGAGATTGCCCAGGACACATCACGCCACCACCTGACTCGCTGCTTCAGCGCCAGACGCCCTAGTAAACCTGAGATCAAACACTGGCCTACTGCTCCAAACCAACGTTGGCTACTGGCCAGCGACGGCTTCTGGGCCTGTCTGAGCCACCCGGAACAACTGACTTTTTTGCGCACCGGTAATCTGCTCGCACCGCCCACGGATGACGACATCAGTTGCCTGAGCGTTACAACACCCCCTATTAGATGAGCCGAACCCCTCCACGGTTCGACTCACAACCTGATCAAATTAGAGTGCTACCCATGACCAACTCCGACATCGTCCAGAAACTCTGGAACCTTTGCGACGTACTGCGCGACGATGGCATCAACTACAGCGACTACGTCACCGAGCTGGTACTGCTGCTGTTTATCAAAATGGAATACGAGCAAGTACAGAACAACGACAACTTCACCCACAAGTTGCCCGAAGGCGCGCGCTGGCCTGATCTGGCGGGCAAATCCGGCCTTAACCTGCTCGACTACTACCGGCAGATGCTGCTGGATCTGGGCAAGAACAGTGACCCGCTGATAGCCGCCATTTATACCGACGCGCAAACGCGCATGAAGGAACCGCGCCATCTGGAGCAACTGATCAAGAGCCTGGACGGTATCGACTGGTTCAGCGCTCGCCGTGATGGCCTGGGCGATCTTTACGAAGGCCTGCTGGAAAAGAACGCCAGCGAAACCAAATCCGGTGCAGGGCAGTACTTCACTCCGCGCCCGTTGATCGACAGCATCATCAACTGCATCAAGCCCCTGCCGGGTGAGACCATTCAGGATCCTGCTGCGGGTACCGCTGGTTTCTTGATTGCCGCCGACGCCTATATCAAGAGCAAGACCGACGACCACTACGATCTCGATGCCAAGGCCCGGTCCTTTCAGCGTAACCGTGCCTTTGTGGGCATTGAATTGGTGCCCGGCACCCGTCGCCTGGCGCTTATGAACACCCTGCTGCACGGCATGGAAGGTGATGAAGAAGGCGTGGTGCATTTGGGCAACGCCCTCGGCCAAACTGGAGCCAGCCTGCCCAAGGTTGACGTAATTCTCTCCAACCCGCCGTTCGGTACAGCCAAAGGCGGCGGAGGCCCTACCCGTGATGACCTGACTTACAAAACCAGCAACAAGCAGTTGGCCTTCCTGCAACATATTTACCGTGGCCTGAAACCCGGCGGCCGAGCTGCTGTGGTACTGCCAGACAACGTATTGTTCGAAGCCGGCGTCGGCACCGATGTGCGTCGCGACCTGATGGAAAAGTGCAACCTGCATACCATTCTGCGACTGCCAACAGGCATCTTCTACGCACAGGGCGTAAAGACCAACGTGCTGTTCTTTCAAAAAGGTACAGCCGATAACCCGCGCCAGGAGCATGGCTGCACACAGCGCACATGGATCTACGACCTGCGCAGCAATATGCCCAGCTTTGGCAAACGCACACCGTTTGGGACACAACACCTCAAGCCTTTTGAGGACGCCTTCGGCGAGGATGCCAACGGCAATAGCCCGCGTGCCGAGAATGTTGAAGGTATCGGAGAAGCAAGCCGCTTCCGTGTATTCACCCGCGATTACATCAGCAACGAACGCGGTGATTCGCTGGATATCAGTTGGCTCAAGGATGCTGGCAGCCTAGATGCCGCAGACCTACCTTCGCCGGAAGTACTGGCTGGAGAGTCTATGGCCGAACTGATCGAGGCACTGCATGAGCTCGAAGAGTTGATGAAGGCGTTGGGGGCCGGGGATGAGGTTGAAGCACAGAGGCGGTTGATGGCTGAGGTGATGGGATTGGCGGTGATTGAGGGTGCAGGCAATGAGTGAGTTGCCAAATGGTTGGACTGAAACAACTTTAGGTGAGGTCGCGAACTGGGGTTCAGGGGGCACTCCATCTCGCAGTGAATCGAGCTTTTATGGCGGAAAAATCCCGTGGATAAAAAGTGGGGAACTTAATGGCCGATTTGTAACGACAGCCGAAGAGTACATTACAGAAGCAGCACTCGAAGGCTCTAGTGCAAAGTTATTCCCTGCTGGTTCCGTTGCTATAGCTATGTACGGAGCAACGATTGGTAAAACAGCAATCCTTGGTATCGATGCAGCAACAAATCAAGCCTGTGCAGTTGGAGCGCCAATAGAAGGTCTTATTGGAAAGGAACTTCTGTATCGACTTCTGCAAAATGAAAAGAATGCTTTCATTGAGAAAGGTAAAGGGGGCGCGCAGCCAAATATATCGCAGGCTGTTATCAAGGCTCATTTAATAGGGCTCCCACCACTCGCTGAACAAGCTCGTATCGTGCAAAAACTCGATGAACTACTGACACAGGTCGACATCCTCAAAGCTCGCATCGATGCCATCCCCGCCTTGCTCAAACGCTTCCGCCAATCCATCCTAACCGCAGCCATTTCCGGAAAATTGACGAAAGATTGGCGCACCCAAACCATATCAAATGAAATGGATGATAAAAAAACAGGGGCTGAGCTATTAGCTTCCATCCACACTAGAAAGCAGCAGTGGGCATTAGAACACTCAGACCACAACGAAAGTCGGCGAGTTCTAAAACGATTAACAGCTGATATAAAGCTGTTACATATTCCTAAAATACCAAAAAATTGGATCTCGGCTCAACTCGAAGACGCAGTCCTAATGATTGTTGACTGTCACAACAAAACTGCACCTTACTCCGAGTCTGGTATTCCGCTCGTAAGAACGCCAAACATACGTAACGGTAAATTTGTGTGGGCCGAGCTAAAATTTATTGATGAGCCCACCTACTTACAATGGTCTCGAAGATGCCCGCCCGAAACTGGCGACATCATTTTCACGAGGGAAGCACCGATGGGAGAGGCTGCAATTATTCCAAAAGATACCCGTCTTTGCCTAGGACAAAGAACGATGTTGATTCGCCCATTAGCAGACGCTATTTCTGCAGAGTACTTGCTCTATGTATTAATGGATCCAGCCTTCAGAGCCAGATCTGAAGATACTGCAGTCGGCACAGGTGTGAGGCACCTCAGAGTTGGCGACGTAAGTAATCTGCTTATTCCAGTTCCTCCAACCGATGAGCAAAACGAAATCGTCCGCCGCGTTGAACAACTCTTTGCCTTCGCAGATAACCTGGAAGCAAATGTCGCCTCGGCCAAAAACCGTATCGATCACCTGACCCAAAGCATCCTGGCCAAAGCCTTCCGTGGTGAACTGGTGCCGCAAGACCCCAACGACGAACCAGCCAGCGTGTTGCTGGAGCGCATCAAGGCCCAGCGTGCCGCCGCGCCAAAAGCCAAACGCAGTCGCAAAACATCGGCCTGAACCTAGACGATCGAACAGGAAGTCATTTATGCCCATCCCGGATTTTCAGAGCGTTATGCGGCCGATATTGGCTACCGTTGCCGACGGCACTCCGATTCCGTTGAGCGATTTGCGCGAACGCATCGCCAATGAGTTTCAGCTCAGCGAAGAAGAGCGCAGCGAGCGCCTGCCTTCCGGGAAGCAGACGGTGATTAACAACCGCGTCGGTTGGGCACGCACCTACTTGAACAAAGCCGGACTGCTGAGCATTCCGGCAAAGGGTATGGTGCAAATTACCGAGCGCGGACGAGAGGCTCTGAATAACGGTCCGGCACGCATTACCGTAAGTTGGCTCAAGCAATATCCGGAGTTCGCCGCGTTTCATTCCACAAATCCTGCCGACAGTACTACCCCCACCCAGCAGAGCGAACCGGTCGAGCAAGCTACCCCCGATGAGCAGTTGGCAGCAGCACACCAGGCGCTGACGCAATCAATGGCCGATGATCTGCTGGCTCAGGTGCGGGCCGCCTCGCCGACCTTTTTCGAGCAACTGGTGGTCGACCTGATGATCGCCATGGGCTACGGCGGCTCACGCAAGGAAGCAGGGCGCGCAACGCAACAAACCAACGATGACGGCATCGACGGAATTATCAAGGAAGACAAGCTCGGCCTGGACGTGATCTACCTGCAAGCCAAGCGCTGGACTAATACCGTGCACCGTCCGGAGATCGACAAGTTCATCGGCGCTCTGACCCGCCAACGCGCCCGCAAGGGCGTATTCATTACCACCTCTGACTTTTCCAGCGGTGCCCGCGATGCCGCATTGGGCCTGGATATAAAAGTAGTGCTGATTGATGGCCCTGAGTTGGCCCGCCTGATGGTCGAAAACAACCTGGGCTGCAACGTGAAGCTGATTTATGAAGTAAAACAGCTTGATAGCGACTACTTCATCGAAGACTAAGGGCTTCATACTTCGAACGGGCCGGCACTCGCTCCCTCAAGCCGGGTTAAGGCCCACGGCAAACATGAAAACCATAACCCCTCAATAACAGTTTTCCTGCTGCACCCGTCATTCCTTTCCTGTTTCCTGCACCTGAGCCCACTTCAGGTACAGCGCCATGTATGCACGTCACGCCCGCACCCACCGATCATTCTTATGGATGCTGTCTCTTGTCGTGCTCTCCAGCGCTAATCTCACCCAAGCTGATACTTGGGTTTTCACTGATACCGCAAACCCCGTAACAGCGCCGTCTACAGCTCGAGTTATTCTGCTGGACCAACAACACCACCTCGAAACCGAACTATCCCGCGCCCTCCCCCCAGATCCGCAACAGGCTGCCGCAATCATCCACGCCCGCCTTAACAGCCCCTCCGGCAAACGCTTGCAATCCGACCTCGCCAAAGCCCAGCAAGCTCTAACCGATGCCTGGAGCATGGGTATCGAGAAGATCCCGGCCGTGGTCGTTGATAGACGTTATGTGGTCTATGGCGAACCGGATGTGGCCAAGGCCCTGGAGCTGATCAACCGCGCCAGGAGCCAGCCGCAATGAGCCGCCACCTGCTGCGCCCCGTCTCGCTGGCCCTTATCTGCAGCCTGCCCTTCAGCGCATCCGCATCAATCAACTCGGCCAGCATTATTGCCTCCTCGCTCTCGCCACAGTGCCTTGAGTACAAGGTGGTCGGCATCTGCTACTGGCTGCTGTGCACGGCCTTCGGCTGCAAGGTGAGGACTTCGACCAAGGTTCGCCACTACATACCGGACGCGGTGGTGTCGGCGTATTCCAATACAGGAGCGAATCCGTGGGCCGAGCTGTCGGTACTCGGTACGCCTACCCCACTGTCTCAGGCAGGCAATGACGCGACCACCAACCATATCGGCGAAAACGCGGCGCTGAAGTTCAAGGAAGCAGATGTGATTGGCCACCCGGGCGGTGCCACATTCAGTCAGTTTGCCAGTGCTTCGGGGTATGCCTGTCAGGGCGCGACACTGCCTCTGGTGCCCTACTTCGTCAGCACGCTTGATCCGATAGCCTGGCGATATGGCATCCCCGAAACCGTTTACCCCGAAGCATTGATACCCGGGCGGCGAGAGGTCGGCAGCATGGCCACTGCGGATTTGTGGGGCAATGTGTATCCGCGCAGTGGTTTTTTGCATCAGTCGGACGACTACAAAACCGGAGCTGTGATCGCTCAGCGGGCAGGTGATATCACCACGCGCTCCGGGCAGATCCACGTTTACTTACCCATGCAGGCCAAGGCCAAGGATGGGTATTGGCCTGCTGGCGAGCTGGTTGAGGGCGACGCCAAGACCGGTAAATGGCAAGAACTGACACCACGCACGAGCCAGTCCTGCGCTGTTTTTCCCAATAGGGAAGCTCAGATTCAGGCAGAGGACGGTGGCTATGCCTGGGCACTGTGGCGGCCTTATTCGTGCTGCCAGCGGCGCGGTCAAACTTTTCTCGGCAGCACGGACTTCCAACAATGAGCAGATTAAAGCTGACAGCAACTGGGCTTGGGTTGTTGTGCGCGTTGGTCAGTGCAGCGATTTTTTCCGCTGATCCCATTGGCGCCTCTTCCTCCGGCAGTGTGATCGGTGACGATGTGCTTTACAGCATCGGCGGCGGCAGCGCGGTGACGATGGGCAGTGCCGGGAATATGGACAGCATCGAAGTGGGCGGCGGCTGGAACAGCAATCTGGTCTGCGGAAACATGAGCCTAAGTAACACGCTGGAAAATCAGTTGAACGGGGCAACTGCTGGTTTCCAAAACATCATGACTTCAGTAGTGCAGAACGCCACTGGTGCGGTGGCCTCACTGCCCGCCTTGATCCTTCAACGTGCAAACCCGGCCCTCTACAACTTGATTACCAATGGCATTCTGCAGGCCCGCCTGGACTTTGACCGCTCCAAAAGTACCTGCCGCGCCATCGGCGACAGGATGGCCGATATCGCAGGCAACCAAATGGGCTGGGGCAAGCTTGCCGAAGGCCAGGCTATGAGCAAGACCTTGCAGTCCAATACGGACGCCGTATCTGCAGTCGAACAAGTCGAAAAGAAAGGCGGCAATGATGGCGTGACCTGGGTCGGTGGTGATCGCGCAGGAGGCTCCGGGCAAAAGCCGATTCGCATCGTGGGGGATGTCACCAGGGCCGGGTACAACCTGCTGAACAAACGCGCAGCCAATGACTCGTCCTCGATCAACAAGGACATCTGCGGCAATGGACTGGTGTGCAATGTTTGGTCTTCCCCTCAGGAAGCCAGCACTTTCGCCAACCGTGTATTGGGGGAGCAGCAGCAACAGACCTGTGACAACTGTCCAAAAACGGTCACTGCCGCAGGCGTGGGCCTGACACCTCTTATCCAGGAAACCTACGATATCAAGTTAAAGGCCCTGCAAGAGCTGCTGACAGGCAGCAAAGCGTTGTCAGTGGACAATCTAAATGCTGCCAGTAGCCATTCATTGCCGATCACGCGGGGCGTGGTGGCGGCACTGAAAGATGAACGTGATCAGGATGTGCTTGCCCGTCGATTGGCCTCGGAAGTCGCTTTATCCGATGTGCTGGAGAAGGCGTTAGTTTTGCAACGCACGCTACTGGCTGGCAGCCGCGAACCCAATGTAGCGGCCAATGATCTGGCCCTGCAGGCCGTCAATTTGCAGAGTTCGTCGCTGCAGCAGGAAATTGGCAACCTCAAGATCGAGCTGGATATGCGCCAGCAACTCGCGAAGAACTCGCCCATGGCCATCATTGAGCGCAGTAAAGCCCGGGCTGAAAACTCTCGCGGGGTGTTTCAGGGAGACCCTGAGTCTGGCCGCCTGAACCAGTTGCAGTCGCCAGCCAAAAGCAACCAGTGAGGCATAGACCATGAACCGGCGAATCGGGCACAGCATCCTCATCGGGCTTGGCGTTTTTCTCGCTGTCTTCGTCCTCGCAGTGTCGATGAGTGCCGCCTTGCTGCGCCTGTTCGACAGCGTCCAGCAGTGGCAACAATGGCGGCCAGATTATTACTGGCCGCTCCTCGCTTGGCGTTTGCTGCTCTACGCCGCACTGTCTGTTGGCTGGCTAAAGCTCAAGGCTCGTCTGTGCAAACTACAGCGCCTGAACAGTCGCGGCCGCTTGTTGAAAATCGAAATATTGTTCGTCTTTTTGGTACTGCTTATCGAACTGAGCAAAGTACTGTTTCAGAACGGGGGTACGCAGTGACCCTCTACACCAATGATTACCTCGAGTACTACCTGACCCTGGTCGGCTGGCTAATCAACAACGGCATTTGGGCGATGATCCAGGATAGCGGGTTGTTTGCCCTGCCCTTCTGCATCATCGTTGTTCGCGAATGGGGGAAGGTACGCGGAGAAGGTGCTGACGAGGGCAACAAGGGCGTGCTCTCGCTGGCACGGATCGAGACCAGCATCTATATCGGTTATGTGGTCGTAGCGCTATGTGGAGTCCCGGCAGTCAATGTGAGCTTCGACACCCTGGCATTTGACCAAAGCAGGGCTCAGCAGTGCCAATACAACCTGCCTGCTCCGGGAGATACTGGCTGGAACACCTCATTCAGTTCACTGGCGGGCAAAAGCGCTCAAATGCCGGTGTGGTGGGCCTTTATGCATGCACTGTCCAAGGCCGTGACTAGTGGCTCGGTGGCTGCAATCCCCTGTGGAACCGACCTGCGGCAGATGCGGATGGCGATCGATCAAACGCGAATTAACAACCCGTTGCTGGCCCAGGAAGTGGCTGACTTTACTCACGACTGCTACGGACCTTCGCGCGCACGGTTGTTTATGCGCAGTCCTGACGTGGTGGCTGGAAACAACAAAACAGATGCCCTCTCTGACCTGAGCTGGATTGGATCGCGCTACCTGCTCAATACAGCAGGCTATTACGACACCGACTATTCCAGAACCCCCAGAGCCTTGTGGCCCTATAACCCGGCACGCGACGTTGGCTTACCCATGGTCACTGGTGGTGGCGGGTATCCGACATGCAAACAATGGTGGAGCGACGGCGGTACAGGACTGAGTGAGCGTCTGCAGAAGCAGATCGACCCCGATGTACTGACTCGATTCTTGGGATGGGCCAAGTGGCTGTCCGCAGAGCAGGTCAACGAATCCCTCGTTCGACAATTAGTCTCCCCTTCAAATCAAGTGCAAGGCGATGTGTACACAGACTACGGCGGGCAGATTGGCGGAACGGTTTGGAATGGACTGGCCCGGGCAACCGGCACATTCGGGGTCGCGATTGGCTCTTTGGGCTACTTCCCTGCAATGGATATGGTTCGCCAGGCGTTACCCATGGTTATGGCATTTTTGAAGATGGCCATGGTGATTTGCATTCCACTGGTGCTGGTTGTCGGCGCCTATCAACTCAAAGTGGCCATGACGATGTCCGTGGTTTTCTTTGCGCTGATCTTTATCGACTTCTGGTTTCAGCTCGCACGATGGATCGATAGCAGCATTTTGGATGCGCTTTATGGCTCTGGGTCGCCACATCTGAGCTTTGATCCGGTCATGGGGCTGAATACCGCCACTCAAGACGCCATTCTGAATTTCGTAATGGGGGCAATGTTTATCATTCTTCCCATGTTCTGGATGGGGGCATTGGGCTGGGCAGGCATCAGCGCAGGCAAAGTTCTTGAAGGACTCTCCAGTGGAACGCAGGCTGTTCGAGGAGCCGGAGAGAAAGGAGGTCAAGTTGCAGAAGGAGGGGTCAAAACAATGGGGAGCAGCATGGTGAAATAGCTAGAAAAACCAATACAAGAGTATTCGATTATCTCTTTCTGCGCTCATCTTCACCGCGCCATAAGCTGCCTGATACATTGGTATCCCAAAGGCTTGTATCGTCTGAAGAGGATGAAGCGACAGCATCATTATGACCATCGCTCTTATCTGATCCGCTAGATTTGGCCAGCATCGATGCTACCAATACTGAAACAAGCAGGATCACCACCACACTCAAAATTCCGCTACCAAAATATGTAAGGAATGCCGCAATCAGCCCGGTAAAAACGACTCTTTTGGCCCATCGCAGAGCTGGGCTCTCGTCAACAATGAAGAAACGCACAACCCGACCAAGGCCAAAGCCCAATCGACGTGCAAGCCCATGCGCTGTATTAATGACCATGCTAAATATCCTTTGAAACCCTTTCTGAAATCACCTATACGCCAAGAATAATGCTTTTGTAAACCGATTGGCATAATATGCCAATAACACCCTCTGACACCTGGAGCATCTCATGGCCACTCGAAATGTAGTGCTTACTGACCACCTGGAACAAGTCGTAAATGACCTGGTTGTGTCCGGCCGATATCAGAATGCCAGCGAAGTCCTGCGCGAAGGTCTGCGCCTCCTTGAAAAGCGTGAAGCTGAAGAATCCGCCAAACTCGAGGCACTCCGCAAGGCCACTTCGCTAGGCATGATGAGCCTGGAAGATGGCCGTTTTACAGAAGTCCGAGGTGAAGACCTGGGTCAGTTTATTTCAGACCTGGGCGAGCAAGCTTCACTCCCGACCTCTGAGAGTCATTGAGCATGGCGCAGTACCGAATTTCCGCTCCCGCTCAATCAGATATCGTGGATATCCTGCGGCACTCCCAAACACAGTTCGGCACCACTGCCCGGCTGCGTTACCAAGAACTGATCATCACTGCTCTGGAAGATATTGCAGCCGTACCCAACCGGATCGGCAGCAGCTTTCGAGACGAAATCGCACCGGGCCTCAAGAGTTTTCACCTGTACCACTCACGAAAGCGCGCAGCTACATCCAAGGGTTTAGTCCAACGACCCCGGCACATCATTTTCTATCGCCTTGCGCAAGACCAAGTTATCGAGATCGTTCGACTTCTACACGATGCCATGGAAGTCAGACTGCACCTGCCCGAAGACTGAACCAACAAATGGCTAAAAGGGAAATGGCTCGATAGAAGCCAATGGAAGGGAGCACAAGGGTAAAAGCCTTACCCGAAAGGGCTTGCTGCGCAAAAGGCCTGTCCCTGCAATAGCTTAGGCCATCACTGTCACCAACTACCGACCATTCAGCCGTCACGCACACAACTGACAGACAACGAATAAACGACGGCACCTACATGGCTAAGAGACCCATCCGATTTCCAAGCTTTTTTATAGGCCCCAAAATCACTCCGACTTCATGGACGTGATGGCATATTGCCTTTTTAAATAGGATGAGCAGCGGGTGTTATTTTCCCGTTGAATGGACCCATCTGATAGAGGAAAAGCCCGCCCCATGATTCTTATGTGGAGCTGGCCATGTTTAGTTTATTTCGCCGTAGCAAAACACTTCCTAACCAAGCACCGCCCCCAAACGGTTTTTTACAACCTGCTTGCGGCCAAATGCTTCTGGCCACACCACGACGGCAAAAAATGCTGGAGCACATCTGGCAACGGGCATCGTTATCCCGCGCACAATTTACGCGCTTGTACCGGGACCCAATAGCTCGCTACGCCGAATTGGTTCAGCTACTCCCAGCCTCACAGAACCACCACCATGCACATCTTGGCGGGATGCTGGATCATGGTCTGGAAATCGTCGCTTATGCCTTGAAAATCCGCCAGACCTACCTGCTTCCCATCGGCGCGCCTCCAGAATCGCAATCGGCTCAAGCCGAGGCTTGGACCGCAGCGGCAGCTTATGCCGCACTGATACATGATCTCGGCAAGATTGCTGTCGATGTTTACGTCGAGCTGGAAGATGGGCAAATCTGGCACCCTTGGCACGGCCCCATCAATCGCGCCTATCGCTTCCGCTATGTGGACGGGCGTAACTACCAGCTTCATGGTGCAGCTGCAGCGCTGATTTATACGCAGGTACTGACCCCGGAGATTCTGGATTGGCTTAGTGGCTTTTCTGAGCTGTGGACGCAGTTGATCTTTATTCTGGCTGGCCACTACGAGCACGCTGGAACTCTCGGTGAAATTGTCGTCAAGGCCGACCAGGCATCTGTCGCCCAAGCGTTGGGCGGCAATCCGTTACGTGCATTGTCTGAGCCCAAGCAGTCTTTGCAGCGACAACTGGCTGATGGTTTGCGCTACCTGGTTCGCGACACTCTCAGACTGAATCAAGCAGATGGGCCGGCAGATGGGTGGCTGACACACGATGCACTCTGGCTCGTCAGCAAACCTATTGCAGATCAGCTTCGAGCCTACTTGCTGACTCAAGGCGTAGAAGGCATACCCAGCTCCAATGCGACCTTCTTCAACATGCTGCAAGATCAGGGTGTTATTCAAACCAATGCCCAGAACAAGGCGATCTGGAAGGCTACGATCGATAACGGCCGCGGTTGGCGAAATACCTTTACGTTGCTCAGGCTCTCTCCTGCCCTAATCTGGACCGACGCGAACGATCGTCCCGCTGCTTACTCGGGAACGGTACAGGTCGACGAATCAGGCACCCCCGATGCCCAGAGCCTCCCCTCTACTTTGCAACAACCACCGCAGGTGGATTCAGCAACCCCATTTGCAGCAACTACAAATGCTTTGTTCGAGCACCTCCCCCCATCCAGCAGCGACCCCGCCGAGGTTGAAGCATTGATGGCGCTTCTAGACAACATCAAAGCCCCGCTGGAATCTCGCCCAGATACAAGCCCCAGTCAGCCAGAGACGCCGCTGGCCGATGCAGGAAATGAGGACGTGACAGAAACCCTAACCGCACCTCCCCGTCAGAAAATCGAACTGGGCCAGGGGTTTGTTGATTGGCTCAAGGAGGGGATCGCTTCCCGGCGAATCATCATCAATGACACCAAAGCACTGGTGCATACCGTAGCGGGGACTGCAATGCTGGTGACACCCGGAATTTTCAAAAGGTTTGTACTGGAGTTTCCTGCCCTTGAAGCCCAGGCGAAAGCCCAGGAGTTGAATGCATGGCAACTGGTGCAGCGCAGCTTTGAGAAACTGAAACTGCATCGCAAAACAGCAAAAAGCCTCAACATCTGGACATGTAATGTGGCTGGGCCACGCAGCACCATAAAGCTACGCGGCTACCTGCTGCAAGACCCACTGACTGTGTTCAATGAAGTCCCATTCGACAATGTGAGCCTGAGTCTTGTCGTCGAATCAGCCGAGGGCTCCAAATGAACACCCCGCTGGAATTGACTCAGGACTACATTTTTACCCATGACCTTCGAGAAGCCAGCGGGAAGATCTACCTGGCCTCAACCCGCGCGCTGCTCAGGCATTTTGGTCACAGCGTATCCGTCAAAGATATTGACCACCGCTCAATATTGGGATGGCGCAGAAAAGTATTGGCAGAAGGACTTACCAAACAAAGCTGGAACACCTATTCAAACCACCTGCGCAGCATATGGGGATATGCCATTGAACAAGGCACCTTGACTCATTGCGCAATCAATCCGTTCAAGAAAACCACGGTCAACCCACCGAGAAGAGCCAGTAAAACGATTGACCGTAACGCGATACGGACTGCGCGCGAATGGCTAAAGTCACTGGTGATCGAAGAGCACAGCACAAATGAACGCAGCAAAATAACGCCCGCCTGGTTCTGGCTCACCGTGTACGAGATGTTTTATTACTCGGGGATTCGTATCAATGCGCTACTGAATTTGCGGTACCGGGACATCGATTGGGGCAATCGCCTGATTCAAGTACAGGCTGATACAGAAAAAACCCACCGTGAATTTTTCATACCCATTCCAGTTGGCCTGGAGCCCCATATTCGCAGGCTGCTAGATGCCGCCGATGAAATTGGTTTCGGACCGAATGACCAGATTTTCAACGTCAACAGGTTTTCCAGCCACTACCGATCAAAGGTCATGAATATTGACCAGGTCGAAGGAATGTATCGCAAGCTTATTGAAAAAATGGGCGTTCGAATGACCCCTCACCGGTTCAGGCATACGCTGGCTACAGACCTGATGCGCCAACCGGAACGAAATATCCACCTGACCAAAAGCCTGCTCAATCATTCGAATATTGCTACGACCCTGTCCTACATTGAGACCGATTACGATCATATGAGAACCGTGCTGCACGAACGCAGCCTGATTCAGGGGGCGGTCGCTCTCGAGCGACGTGTGGACGAACAGAGGCCTATGGCCACTTTGGTGGAATTGCCTGCAGCGGTTGCCGAGCTAGAACCCGCTCAGGACTGCCCACCCCCATGTGAAGCCACGCTAACTGCTTTCACGCAGGTCAAGAAAGTAGAAAAAATCCAAGCAGCGTCTCCGCCGCCGCTATTACCAGCCGAACCCTCATCGACATCAAAGCTGCTGACTCAGGTCACCAGCCTGGCTTCCGAGCGATACACACTTGAACAGACAATTCTTCCAGTGGGTACGGGGCTCAGTCATGAGCTGACATGGGATGGACCTGGCACATGGTGGCAAGAACTGGGGCTTCCACCAGCCGCCATGGATGAAGGTACGGAGCCCTCTCTGCTGCTCACCTTGATGATCAGTCAGGTCGGTGGCATGAAGATCCACAATTGGGGCTAGGAAATGCGGAACCAGGATCGTACCAATCGGACTGATGGCAACTAATCCCGGAGAGATATGAGCAGGCTTGTAAGCTCAAGGTAGCGATCATCGGAAACGCTTTTCAGAGCAAAAAGAATGTTCCTGCAACAGAAAAATCCACCTTCCGACAGACATTGCTTAAATCGCTAAAAACAGCCAAGAACTCGACCGCTCCATATTGACATCACCTGAAGTCGAAATTAGTGTTCGATTCAGACGGCTGCATGTCTGTACGTTGGTGAAAGCTCAAACCACCTTCCAGCCCTCGCCCCGCCAAATCCCAGGCACAAAAAAGCCGGTTAATCCTGAGGACTAGACCGGCTGTTTTGGTGTAGCGATATGGTGGGTCGTGTGGGATTCGAACCTACGACCAATTGGTTAAAAGCCAACTGCTCTACCAACTGAGCTAACGACCCGCTTCGTTGTGGGGCGTATAATACTGATTTCTAACGAGAATTCAATACCCGCTCAGAAATAAATCGGAAATAATTCAAAAATAACGGGTTGGGTCGCTAATTCCGGCAGCTGCAAAGCCTTCTGCACGCAAACGGCAACTGTCGCATTTGCCACAGGCACGCCCTTGATTGTCAGCCTGGTAGCAGGAAACAGTCAGCGAATAGTCCACGCCCAGCTTTATACCAGCCTGTACGATTTGTGCCTTGCTCAGGTTTTGCAGAGGCGCCTTGATACTGAATCCCTGCCCCTCTACTCCGGCCTTGGTCGCCAGGTTGGCCATGACTTCAAAGGCCTCGATAAACTCTGGACGGCAGTCCGGGTAACCCGAGTAGTCCACCGCATTGACACCGATAAAAATATCTCGCGCCTGCAGCACTTCTGCCCAACCCAGCGCCAAGGACAGGAACACGGTATTGCGTGCCGGAACATAAGTAACCGGAATGCCTTCACTCGGGGCCTCAGGCACGTCTATGGAGCTGTCGGTCAATGCCGAGCCACCCATGCCGTCCAGGTTCAGGCCGATAACTTTATGCTCAACAGCCCCCAGATCCCGTGCAACACGTGCAGCAGCGTCCAGTTCAGCACGATGGCGCTGACCGTAGTCAAAGCTCATGGTGTAGCAGCTGTAGCCCTCGGCACGAGCCATGGCCACGACGGTTGCCGAGTCGAGGCCACCAGACAGCAGGATCACGGCCCGTTTTTCAGTGACAACAGTTTGTTCAGTCATTTCAGCGCCCCGGCTCGTCATTCCACAGATATTTGTGCAGCTGCATTTGCAAACGTACTGGCAGGTTATCCGCCACGATCCAGTCGGCCAGGTCACGGGCTGACAGGTCATGGTGGCTCGGCGAAAACAGTACTTCGCCTGCACGTCGCTCCAGCCCGTATTCAATCAACTTGGACACTGCCCAGTCATAGTCTTCCCGCGAGCAGATCACAAACTTGACCTGGTCGTTGGGCGTCAACAGGGCGATGTTTTCGTAGAGGTTGCGGTGGGACTCCTTGGAGCCCGGCGTTTTCAAATCCAGCACGCGACTGACGCGCGGATCTACCGCCGAGATATCCAGCGCACCACTGGTCTCGATCGAGACTTCATAGCCCGCATCGCAGAGCTGCTTAAGTAGAGGAATGGCATTGGGCTGGGCCAGCGGCTCGCCGCCTGTCACGCACACATAACGCGGGCGAAAGCCGGCAACCTGCTCAAGGATGTCGTCCAGAGGGCGCACAGTCCCGCCACTGAAGGCATAAGCGCTGTCACAGTAACCGCAGCGCAAAGGGCAACCAGTCAGGCGCACAAAAACGGTGGGCAGGCCAGCCGTCCGCGTTTCACCCTGCAACGAGTAAAAAACTTCGGTAATTCTCAATGTGTCTTGCATATTCGCCACGGGCGTAACAGCTAAACAGGCTGTCCGCCTCCGTCAGGCACTCCAAAAAATCTGCTCGCGCAGGATCCAGAAGAGCGTATTTCATAAAAGGGCGTGGATTCTAACGAAAAAACCCGCGACAGGCGCGGGTTTCTCGATTAAAGCCGGTTATTGCTTACATACGCTGCAAATCGCGTTGCGCCAACTGTGCAGCGGAAGTGCCTGGATACTGGGCCACAACCTGCTGCAGAATGCCTTTTACCTTATCGGTATGGCCCAGGCGACGCTCTACATCAGCAAGCTTGTAGAGCGAGTCCGGCACTTTGGCATGCTTGGGGTACAACTGGCTGACCTTGGAAAAGGCCTGGCCTGCCGCTTGCAAATCACCTTTGGCCAGGTTTACTTCTCCCAACCAGTACTGGGCGTTACCCGCGTACTGACTGTTGGGGTATTTGCGCAGAAAGGCAGTAAATGCCTGGCTGGCCTTGTCGAAGTCCTTGGCTTTGATCAGGTCGAAAGCAGCATCGTAATAGAGCTTCTCTTTCGCCGGATCGCCAGGCTCGGCACTGGCAGCGGCCTGGGAAGCAGGCGCTGCTGTATTACCGGCGGCATTAGCGCCACCAGCAGAAGAATTATCAGGGGCGGCAGCAGGAGCAATGCCAGCACCAATACGCCGATCAAGTTCCTGGTATCGCTCCAGGCTTTCTTGTTTCATGCGCGAAATGTCGTTCTGCAGAACTTCAATCACACCCTGTTGGCGTGCAATCTGTTCCTGCATTTGTTGCAGCTGGTTGAACAGCTCGCCCTGTGCCGAGACAGGGGTCGAAACCCCTCCCCCGGCATAGGCGCCGCTCGCACCATAACCCGGTGACGGATAACTCCCCCCGCTATTGTTATAGCCAGAGTTGTCATCGACCACAGGAACCGCAGCCCATGCCGATAGCGGCAGGAGGCTGAGAGTCAGAATAGTTACAGCACGGCGGCACGTTCGCATGACGAATTACTTACGCAGTTCGACGCGACGGTTTTGAGCCCACGACTGTTCGTCGTTGCCAGTAGCGATTGGACGCTCTTTACCGTAGGACACCAGCTCCAGCTGTGCTGGAGAAACGCCTTGCAGTACCAGGTAGCGTTGAACGGCTTTCGCACGACGCTCGCCCAGTGCCATGTTGTACTCACGAGTACCACGGGCGTCAGTGTTACCTTCCAGAACAACGCGAGCGCCGTTAGCTTTCAGGTCTTTGGCGTGAACGTCCAGAGCGCGCATTGCTTCTGGTTTCAGGTCCGAAGAATCGTATTCGAAGTAGAAAACAGTGATAGCGCGCAGAGCAGCTTCTTCGCTCAGGGAACCATCAACAGCGCCAGTGTTTGCGCCGTAACCAGCGTTTGGATCAACAGCAGCGCCTTCACCGGCATTGTCGCCGCCTTTGGACGAGCAACCTACAGCTACAGCCATGGCCAGTGCCAGCGCAGCAAATTTACCAAACTTCAGCATTTCCATCGTAAAACTCCTAATGAACCCCAAGTGTTATGTGCAACGTAAAGCTATCACCACGTCAGTTCAGGTAAGGGGACCAGGAAGGTTCTCTGACTTCGCCTTGAGCGGTAGGAAGAGGGAGCCTTACGCGTCCATTAATGGACACGAGCATCAAGACTCCCCGGCCCTGCTGGCGGGTGGCGTAGATTACCATGGTGCCGTTGGGCGCAACAGTAGCAGACTCATCAAGGTTGGTATCTGTGAGGATTTTCACGCTTCCACGCTGCAAATCTTGCGCCGCAACACGGAAATTGGTGAAACCGTCCTGACGATGGATCATTACCAGGGTCTTTTCGTCAGCCGAAAGCTTAGGACTGGCGTTGTAGTTGCCGATAAAGGTCACGCGCTCTGCGTTACCGCTGCCAACGTTGGTCTTGTAGATCTGTGGTTTGCCGCCACGGTCGGAGGTGAAATAGATGGTAGAACCATCTTTACCCCAGAAAGGTTCTGTATCAATTGCAGGGTTGTTGGTGACACGAGTCAACCCGCGGGAAGCCAGATCCATCACATAGATCTCGGCATTACCGTCCTTGGACAATACGAACGCCAGTTTCGAGCCGTCCGGCGACCATGCTGGCGCACCGTTCAGACCTTCGAAATTGGTGATCTGCTCACGGCGGCCGGTATCAATGTTCTGCACGAAGATGCGAGGACGTTTCTGCTCGAACGACACATAAGCGATGCGTTTGCCATCGGGCGCAAAACGCGGCGACAGAATCGGCTCACGGGATTGCAGCAGGGTCACGGCACGGGCACCGTCGTAGTCCGAACGTTGCAGGGTGTAACGGGTATTGGTGGCACTGGCACGCTCGGCCGTCACATAAAGAAGACGGGTGGAGAATGCACCTTTGATACCGGTCAGTTTTTCAAACGACTGATCGGAGATGTAATGCGCCATGTCCCGCAACTGCTCAGCCGTGCCCGACACACTGCCAGTCAGTACTGGCTGCTCGGTTGCAACGTTGAACAAGGCGTATTGCACCTGCAGGCGACCGCCTGCCGGCACGATATTGCCAACCATTACGTACTGGGCACCCAGGGCTTTCCAGTCGCGGAAAATGACTTCGCTGGCCTGGGTAGGCAAGCCGATCATGTTCTGCTTTGGAATCGGCGCGTAGTAACCCGAGTTGCGCAGGTCATTGCCGATAATTTCAGCCATGTCGTCCGGCAGCACTGTACCGCCCTGCCAACCAAAAGGGACTACGGCAATTGGCGTTGCCCGATCGCTGCCACTGGTGACCAGGATGTTCTTTTCATCTGCTACAGCCATCCCTGCCAGGCAGCAGACGACGACCAGCAGTCCTCGAAAAAGTTTAATCACAAGGCTAGATCCTCAGGTGTGAATGTCATCTTGAACGATCGATAAGGATTAAAATCGCTGGGCTTCATACCCTGCATTTCCGTTAAACGGCCAATATTCTTGACCGCTGCCACTGCGGAGCTGTCGAACGGTCCGTCACCGCTGGATTTGGCAACCGTCACAGAGGTTACCGTACCATCTGGCAACATGCCGATCTGCAGCACCACTGTCATGTTTTTGCGCGCCGATGGCGGACGGGCCCACCCTTCTGCTGCACGAGCACGAATCAAGTCATCGAAACTGCCGGCGACCTCATCCCCTTGCTCATCTGCCAGCGCCTGCTGGCGTTGCGGCGTATCGGAAAGCAAATCAGCCAAGGCTTGCGCCTTTTTCTCTTCGGTCGATTTACGAGCTGCTTCCACGGCCTTTTTCTTGGCGGCATCGGCAGCGGCCTTTTTCTTCGCATCTTCGGCGGATTTCTTTTTCGCCTCGTCTGCTACGGCCTTTTTCTTGGCGTCTTCAGCTGCTTTTTTCTTCGCATCTTCAGCCGCTTTTTTCTTGGCGTCTTCCGCGGCCTTTTTCTTGGCCTCTTCTTCCGCAGCCTTCTTGGCCTCTTCCTCGGATTTTTTCTTGGCTATGTCAGCCAGTTTTTTCTCTTCGGCTTTTTTGGCTTCAGTGGCCTTTTTGGCATCATCGGCTTTCTTGGCTTCATCAGCCTTCTTCGCCTCGTCTGCCTTTTTGGCCTCGCTCGCTTTGGCTTCGTCAGCCTTCTTGGCTTCTGCAGCTTTTTCGGCAGCCTCTTCTTTCTTTTGTTCCGCAGCTTTTACAGCTTCCTGCTCAACCTTCTTTTGTTCCATCTGCTCGACTTCGGTCTGGCGCGCGGCGGATTTCTTCGCCTCACCCGCAATCTTTTGATTGGTCTGGGTGGTCGCCTGACTTTTGGACTTGAGCTGGTACAAGGTCGCCTGAACAATCGGTTTGGAAGGCGGCAGTTCCGGAGTCATGGCAAAGCTGACAAACAGCATGCCAAAAATCAGGACGTGCAACCCTACCGCCCAGACTGCAGGCCAAAAATAGTTTTCAGAGGCGGACGGCTCCCGCTGTTCGCGCATCAGGGAGCCTCGGTTATCAAGCCAACGTTACCGACCCCGGCCTTCTGCAGACCACCCATAGCCCCCATTACCGCCCCGTAATCCACGGTCTTGTCACCGCGAATAAACACCTGGGTGTGCTTGCCGCCTTCATTGCCTGCGCGGATGATCTTGGTCACGGCGTCAGTCATCTGGGGCAAGGTCATTGCCTTGTCCATCTGCTTGTCGGTGTCGACTTCGCTGCCAAGGTTCCAGAAATAGGTCTTGTCAGCCTTGATCGAAATGGTCAGAACCTGGGTATTGTTGTCTTGCGGCAAAGCCTCGCTGGAGACCTTGGGCAAATCAACCTTCACACCCTGGTTGAGCATCGGTGCGGTCACCATGAAAATGACCAGCAGCACCAGCATCACGTCGATGTAAGGCACTACGTTCATCTCGGCGACCGGCTTGCGCTTTTTACGCGCTCGAGCGATTAAAGCCATTGGAAATTACCTGCTTATTCTTCGCTGGTGTGCACTTTGCGGTGCAGGATCGCCTGGAATTCATCGGCGAAGGTGTAGTAGCGGCCGATCAGCGTTTCGCTACGGGCAGCAAAACGGTTGTAAGCAATAACTGCCGGGATGGCCGCGAACAAGCCGATGGCCGTTGCGATCAGTGCTTCGGCAATGCCTGGCGCTACAGTCGCCAGTGTCGCCTGCTGGGCAGTGGCCAGGCCACGGAAGGAGTTCATGATGCCCCATACGGTACCGAACAGGCCGATATACGGGCTTACGGAACCAACGGTGGCCAGGAACGGCAAGCTTTGCTCAAGCTTTTCTTCTTCACGGGAGATGGCCACGCGCATGGCACGCGCCACACCTTCCATAACCGCTTCAGGATCAACGCCCGGCTGCTGACGCAGACGCGAGAACTCTTTGAAACCGGCACGAAAGATTTGTTCCACGCCCGAGTCCGGATCCGGATTGCTACCTGCCTGACGATACAGTTTCGACAGGTCGATACCCGACCAAAAACGCTCTTCAAAGCTTTCAAGGGCACGTCGACCGGCGCGCAACATGGTGCTGCGCTGAAAAATCATGACCCACGAGGTAACCGATGCGGCCAGCAGGGTCAACATTACCAACTGCACAACAATGCTGGCATTGCTGACCAAGCTCCACATGGAGGAATGGTCGACGACGTTAGCTTCCACGCTTTATCTCCTGCTCTAAATGTTTACCCGCGCCGCTCACGTCGGCAAAGGCCGTACGTAGAGCTTCGGGAATGGCTCGGGGTTTAAAACTATCGGCGCGCACACAGGCCACCAAAAACTGCCCTTCACAGAGCAGCGTTGCATCTGCAGCCCGCCAGACCTGCTGCTTGAAACGCAGGCTGGCACGGTTGAGTTCCATCACTTGCGCACTTACCAACAGTTCGTCGTCCAGTCGCGCCGGTGCGTGGTAGCGCGCCTCGCTGGAATGCACGACAAATAACAGGTTCTCGCCTGCCAGCGCGGACTGGGCAAACCCCAATTCCCGCAGCCTTTCGGTTCGAGCCCGCTCCATAAACTTTAGATAATTTACGTAATACACGACGCCACCCGCATCGGTGTCCTCGTAATAAACGCGACAGCGATGTGCGAACGGCTCAAGCCTGTTTTGCGCGCGCATACTCTAGTGCTTACTCCTCAGGTTGCCAATCCGCCAAACCACTGTTTTTTACGCTTCTTGGCCTTTATGACCGAAGATTTTCAGCGCCAGTCCTTGAGACAGCAAAAACCTTAAAAAAATCGACCGCTAACGGCTTATTAATCATCCAAAGCATTCAGAAATTCGTCTACCACAGGCATATCGCCTAATCGTGACGGAATGTTTAAACCAAAGTGCAAATACGCATGCCGGGTCACAACGCGACCACGCGGCGTACGCATGATGTAACCCTGCTGAATCAGATACGGCTCCAGCACATCTTCAATCGTATGACGCTCTTCGCTGATTGCTGCGGCAAGGCTATCGACTCCCACAGGCCCGCCATCGAACTTCTCGATCATGGTCAGCAGCAATCGCCGGTCCTGATGATCAAAACCATGCTCATCTACGTCCAGCAGGTTCAACGCCAGGTCAGCGACCGGCTTGGTGATATGCCCCTTGGCACGCACCTCGGCAAAATCCCGCACACGACGCAGCAAACGGTTGGCGATACGCGGTGTCCCGCGAGCCCGCCGGGCAATTTCATACGCACCTTCAGGGTCGAGCGGCAAACCGAAGATACCCGCCGAGCGACTGACAATCGTCGCCAGGTCGTCAGTACTATAGAACTCCAGCCGCTGAACAATCCCGAAACGATCACGCAACGGGTTGGTCAGCATCCCGGCGCGCGTGGTCGCCCCCACCAGGGTAAAAGGCGGCAGATCGAGTTTGATGGAACGCGCAGCTGGCCCTTCGCCAATCATGATATCGAGCTGGAAGTCCTCCATGGCCGGGTAAAGCACTTCCTCGACAATGGGTGAAAGGCGATGGATTTCATCGATAAAGAGCACATCATGGGGCTCGAGATTGGTCAGCAGCGCAGCCAGATCACCCGGGCGCTCCAGAACAGGCCCGGAAGTGCTCTTGATCGATACGCCCATTTCCTGGGCGATGATGTTGGCCAGCGTCGTCTTGCCCAGCCCGGGTGGCCCAAAGATCAATGTGTGATCCAGCGATTCGGCACGCCCGCGCGCAGCCTGGATAAACAGCTCCATCTGCTCGCGAACGGTGGGCTGGCCAATATAGTCGGCCAGGCTCAGAGGCCGAATCGCCCGATCCTGAACTTCTTCCCGGTCCCGCCCGCTTGAGGCTGTAATCAGTCGATCAGCTTCAATCACTTAAATCATCCCCTTGAGGGCTCGGCGAATCATGTCTTCACTGCTCAACGTTTTATCCTTGATCGCAGAAACCGCCTTGCTCGCTTCCTGAGGCTTATAGCCCAGGGAGATCAAGGCACTCACCGCATCACTTTCAGCGCTGGCGACCGGCACCGGAGCATCCGGCTGATTAGGGACCAGGGCGAACATGCTGGGTACTTGCTCCCACGCCTTGAAACGATCCTTCAACTCTACCAGCAGTCGTTCCGCGGTCTTTTTGCCCACCCCCGGAACCTTGGTCAAGGCCGATGTGTCCTGAGCCTGCACACAGCGCACAAGCTCGTCGACTTCCAGGCTGGACATCAACGCCAGCGCCAGCTTGGGGCCGACGCCGTTGAGCCGGATCAGCTCACGAAAAAAGTCACGCTCGCGCTTGCCTATGAAACCATAGAGCAACTGGGCGTCTTCGCGAACCACAAGATGGGTATGCAGGGTCAGTGGCTCGCCGACAGACGGTAATCGATAAAGCGTGGTCATCGGTACTTCCAGCTCATAACCCAAGCCGTTTACATCGAGAATCAGGTGCGGCGGCTGTTTTTCAGCCAGAGTGCCGCGCAAGCGTCCAATCACGTTTCAGATCCTTTCACTGGCCAGATCAATGGCTGACAAATACAAAGACAGAGCCGCATCATTACAGATGAAGCCCTGCCAGGTAGCCCAATCCAGTTAAAAATTGCGTTTCACAGGCGCAAACGCCCGCCACGGCTACGGGCCGCACCCAGCCCGTGGGGCAGCAAGCTGGAGCGAGTGTGGGCATGGCACAAGGCAATCGCAAGGGCATCCGACGCATCGATTTGCGGCTTGCTGGTCAGCTTGAGCAGGTGCATGACCATCATCATCACCTGTTCTTTATTGGCGCCACCTGTACCCGCCACCGCCTGCTTGACCTGGGTTGCCGAATACTCGGCGATCTCCAGGTTTTCTTCGGCTCCCGCAACAATGGCCGCGCCCCTGGCCTGCCCCAGCTTGAGAGCCGAATCGGCATTGCGGGCCATAAACACCTTTTCGATGCCCATGGTGACAGGACCGTACGTCTGAATAACCTCACGCACCCCACGATAGACGATCTGCAACCGCTCATGCAGTTCGCCGCTCCCCGTACGAATACATCCCGAAGCCACGTACACACAGCCACGCCCAGTGTCTCGCACGACGCCATAACCGGTGATTCGCGAACCCGGATCGATACCAAGAATAAGAGTCATAACGCCTACAGCTTATGAAGTGATGCCCACCGGCACATACCCGGACAGCTTAAAGGCAGAAGCCGGAGGTGCCCAGCGCCGCGATTGTCGCGACGGAGCACCTCCGGCCTCTTGATTGACGCAATCGCTCAGGCAAGCTGTTCCAGGACGGCGTCAGGGATTTCAGCATTGGAGTAGACGTTTTGGACGTCATCCAGGTCTTCAAGCATGTCGATCAACTTGAGAACCTTTTCTGCGCCCTCCAGATCAAGCTCGGCACTGGTGGTCGGCAACATGACGATTTCAGCATCCGTCGGCTTGAACCCTGCCGCTTCCAGGGCGTTACGCACGGCATAGAAGCTGGAGAACGACGTGAACACATCGATGGAGCCATCTTCGTTGGTCACCACGTCGTCGGCATCGGCCTCCATCGCGGCTTCCATCAAGGCATCCTCATCAACGCCGGCTGCATAGGAGATCTGGCCCTTGCGCTCGAACAGATAGGCAACAGAACCGTCAGTACCCAGGTTGCCGCCACACTTGCTGAACGCATGGCGTACAGCCGCGGCAGTACGGTTACGGTTGTCGGTCATGCACTCGACCATTACGGCTACGCCACCCGGGCCATAGCCTTCGTAGCTCAATTCGACCATGTCATCGGTATCAGCCGCACCGGCACCACGGGCCACGGCGCGATCAATGATATCGCGACTCATGTTCGCCCCAAGGGCCTTGTCCAGCGCCAGACGCAGGCGCGGATTGGAACTCGGATCGCCGCCACCTTGACGGGCAGCAACGGTCAGTTCACGGATCCACTTGGTGAAAATCTTGCCTTTTTTGGCATCCTGACGCTCTTTGCGGTGCTTGATGTTCGCCCACTTAGAATGACCTGCCATAACGCACTCCGAATCCCTTTAAAAACCTTGCCAGGCCAAGGCCTGACAATAAAAATTCTCGACCCCAAATGCAAAGGCGCACCCGAAGATGCGCCTTTGAAGGTCAGACTTACTCTGCCTTGGCTTGTTCGCGCAAACGAATATGCAGCTCGCGCAACGCTTTGGCGTCAACCACGCCAGGTGCTTGTGTCATGACACAGGCAGCACTCTGGGTTTTCGGGAAGGCAATCACTTCACGAATCGATTGTGCACCGGTCATCAGCATGACCAGACGATCCAGACCGAAGGCCAGGCCACCATGGGGCGGCGCGCCGTACTTCAGGGCGTCCAGCAGGAAGCCGAATTTCTCTTCCTGCTCGGCTTCTTCGATACCCAGCAGGCGGAATACCGCTTGCTGCATTTCCTTGCGGTGGATACGGATCGAACCGCCACCCAGCTCGGTACCGTTCAAGACCATATCGTAGGCACGGGAGATCGCGGTTGCCGGGTTGGCTTCCAGCTCTTCAGGCGAGCACTTCGGTGCAGTGAACGGGTGGTGCAAGGCGCTGAAGCTGCCGTCGTCGTTCTCTTCGAACATCGGGAAGTCGACCACCCACATAGGGGCCCACTCGCAGGTCAGCAGGTTCAGGTCGTTACCCACCTTGATACGCAGCGCGCCCAGGGCCTCGCTGACGATCTTGGCCTTGTCGGCACCGAAGAACACGATATCGCCATCGACGGCACCGACGCGATCCAGGATCACGTTCAGGTTGGCCTCAGGGATGTTTTTAACGATCGGCGACTGCAGACCTTCCACGCCTTTGGCGCGCTCGTTGACCTTGATGTACGCCAGGCCTTTGGCACCGTAGATGCCGACAAACTTGGTGTAGTCGTCGATCTGCTTGCGCGGCATGCTTGCAGCACCCGGAACCCGCAGGGCCGCAATACGGCATTTAGGATCGTTGGCCGGGCCGCTGAACACTTTGAAATCCACGTCTTTGAGCTGATCGGCAACGTCAACCAGTTCCAGCGGGTTACGCAGGTCAGGCTTGTCGGAGCCGTAGCGGCGCATGGCCTCTTCGAAGGTCATGTGCGGGAATTCGCCGAATTCCAGATCCAGCACTTCCTTGAACAGGTTGCGGATCATGCCTTCGGTAAGGCCCATGATGTCTTTTTCATCGAGGAAGCTGGTTTCGATGTCGATCTGAGTGAACTCAGGCTGACGGTCAGCACGCAGGTCTTCGTCGCGGAAGCACTTGGCGATCTGGTAGTAACGGTCAAAACCGGCCACCATCAGCAACTGCTTGAACAGCTGTGGCGATTGCGGCAGTGCAAAGAACGAACCGGCGTGAGTACGGCTAGGCACCAGGTAGTCACGTGCGCCTTCAGGGGTGGCACGGGTCAGGATCGGTGTTTCAACGTCCAGGAAGCCGTTTTCGTCCAGGTAACGACGAATGCTGGTGGTCATGCGCGAACGCAGGCGCAGCTTCTCGAGCATTTCCGGGCGACGCAAGTCGATAAAGCGGTAGCGCAAACGGGTTTCTTCGCCGACATCCGAGAATTCGTTAAGCGGGAATGGCGGGGTTTCTGCTTCGTTCAGCACTTCCAGCTCATAGCCCAGCACTTCGATCATGCCCGACGCCATGTTGGTATTGCCTGCACCGGCAGGACGCAGACGTACCTTGCCGGTGATCTTGACAACATACTCGCTGCGCACACGGTCGGCAGCGGCGAAGGTCTCAGCGCGATCCGGGTCGAAAACCACCTGGGCCAGACCATCACGATCACGGATATCGAGGAAAATCACCCCACCGTGGTCACGGCGACGGTGAACCCATCCGCAAAGGGTAATTTCCTGGCCGTCCAGGCTTTCGTTCAGTTGGCCGCAATAATGGCTGCGCATCATGGTAGTGGTTTCACTTCTCGTAATTCGAAATTCGGTGGAGGTCTTGCGCACCGTCGGTGCTGGTAACCTTGCAAGAGCCCGCTTGTGTTCTGACTGCTTTCGCTAGACCTCAGTCGGATTTATCGCCGCCTGCCAGATTCTTTTTCGAGCCTGTCTTGAAGTCTGTTTCATACCAGCCTGTACCGCTAAGGCGGAAACCCGGCATGGACAGCATTTTCTTCAGCTCGGGGGCCTGACAGGCTGGACAATCAACCAGCGGTGCAGCGCTGATCTTTTGAATGGCTTCCAGCTGATGACCACAGGAAGCGCACTGGTAATCGTACATGGGCATTGGCGTGTCTCGACAATCCGTTAGCGGCAACCCTTAAGCAGGGCCGCACAGCAAAGAGCGAGATTATATCTGGTAAATCGAGCCATTGCAGCCGCATGAACAGCCAGAAGCGCCTAAATGCATCATAAATATTGGGCGATTACAAGCCGTCGAGCATGCACCTCCAGCCGGCTGCGGCCTTCAACCCGCAAACACCTGCTGCTGTTTTACCTCCTGAAGGCCGCGACCCATTTTCAACAAATGCATGACGCAGACGACCCGAATGAACCCACTGAAGTTCTTCACCCCGCCATGGCGCAAGTGAACCTCCAGGTCGATATAGGACAGCAGCGTATTTATTGAACACTTGTTGATACGTGACATATCGGACAACACCTCCCAATACACTTCCTCAAGCCGCAAACAGGTGGCAAAGCCATTCAACCGTACTGAACGTGATAATGGCCGGGCCAGCGTGATGCCAAAATCCAGAATGGCAGGGTCAATCCTGACCCTCTGCATTAATCTGCACCCGGCATTTTCTTGCCGCATCAATCGCCCCATCGCAAAAGCACTCCATTGCGCATCATTGGATTTGATTACTCTTTTTTCAAAGAACTTGCCTCATAAAACGACATGTAAAAATTCTTATCCAGCGGATCAAACCCGCAAATCTGTAGGAGCGCTCTCGCTACGTGCGGCGAATATGGTCATGGACGGAGCAGGCAGCACCCCCATCAGATCACACCACCCCCCAACCCCCAGACCAGAGGCCTACATGCGTCTAAGACAAGGCTTTCGTAATAAGCTGATTTTGCCTAGGCCTCATCGAACAGTCTCACTCACAGATAGACCCATACGCTTAATTTGAGTAGACCCAAGCTTTGCTGTTAAATAGGCAGCGTGTTGCCCAATTTTCGCCTCCGGCGAGGGCGCATAGGCTGATGAACTCACGTGTCCAGCGCCTCCATTTTTTCTGAAGCGAACCGTGCGCAATCAGCTCTTCCTTGCGATCTATCTTAATGTGAGTCATTGAAATGTTGAAAATCGTCCACCTGATAACGGGTGCAGCGGCTTTGCTGCTGTCCTTTATTCCCAGCCTGCAATCTGAAGCTTTACCTTACCTACAACATCCTGATGCCCTTTACCTGGCGTTTTTTGGCCTGCTGAACCTGACACTGGCCCCAGTCATTCCATTCTGGAATAAAGGCCCGCGCCATCAACTGCAGAATCTGGTCAGTGCGCTGCTGGTACTGTCCGTTGTCCTGCAGACCCTGACCCTGTTCGGCCTGCTGCTGCCGATTGGTGATCAGCCCGCTGTTCTCCTGGGCCTGACACCTGCTGTTATTGCCGTACTGCTTCATCTTGCTGTCAGCTTCTATAAATCGTCACCTTCGTCGTCCTCGCAAAGCTATGACATGACCAACCGCGATACAGGGACTGTCAAATGGTTCAACACCTCAAAGGGTTTCGGCTTTATCTCCCGAGATTCCGGTGATGATATTTTTGTACACTTCCGCGCCATTCGTGGCGAGGGCCACCGTGTTTTGGTGGAAGGGCAACGTGTCGAGTTCTCGGTCATGAACCGCGACAAGGGCCTGCAGGCCGAAGACGTGATCGCAGCATTGCCGCGCCGCTGATTCAAGCCTGAAAAAAAACCGCGATCAGCCAGGCTGAATCGCGGTTTTTTTATGCCTGCACAAAACAATCAATAGTGCGGTGGCGGAGCCTCTTCTTCAAACGACTCGAACTGCCCGCCCATTTCCTCCTGGCGCTTGAGCAAGGCGGCCATCTGCATCTGCAGACGATCCACGGTGTTCTGCTGGGCCACCAGTACATCATTCAATGCCTGAATGGTGTCATCCTGAAAAGCCACGCGGCTTTCAAGGTCCATCACTCGCGCTTCAAGCGTCACGATCAACCCTCCGAAATAGTAAAACTTGCATCAAGAGCCGATGCCAGCCTGTCCCGGATAGCACGCACCTCTGCCGGCGCATAGGGTTTTGCAGGATGCTTGCCCCAGACAGGCCCTGGCCATGCCACATCAGCCCGGTAACGAACAATCACATGCATGTGCAACTGACTGACGACATTACCCAGGGTGGCAACATTGATTTTATCCGCACCGTACGACTCTTTCAGCACCCGCGCCAAAGCCGTGGTCTCAGCCCACATCCGCTGTTGGTCGGCGTCATCCAATTGAAACAGTTCAGTTATACCCTCGCGTCGCGGCACCAGGATAAACCAGGGGTAATTCGAATCATTGGAAAGCAGCAAGCGGCACAAGGGGAAGTCCCCTATCAGCCAGGTATCCTCTTGAAGACGTGTATCCAAAGCGAACACTGGGAGCTCTCCTGTTTGACCGTTCATTTCAGCACAACCCGGCACCCGGTGACACTCACCGCAGGCCAGACGACAGGAATCAAGGATACCCTTGATTGCGACTGGCATCACGCCTCCAGCCCTGCACGCACCGCAAATGCGGCGCTGCACGCCCAAGCAACAGTGCTCGAACACTTATGCACCAAAACTGCACAAAGCGCATGTTTCAAGCGCGCCAAAACGTCACCTGCCACCCCAGCGGGTGTTAACCGGTAACGCTTAAGGCGTAAATCCGGGACAGGCACCACTCCTTGCAACAAAAAACAACACCCTGAAGGCAGCTTTATCGCCGTTTGACCCAAGCAAGATCAGGCCTCATAGCTCAAAAACGCAGAATATTATTTATTTTTCATCCAGGCAGGAATTTGAGCACGCTTGTTGCATAGATCATTGACACAGTCGCCAGGCCTGAGCAGGAGCACAGCAACCTGACGATAAATAACAATAGCTAAACAGTAGGAATTTTGAGTTTTCATTGTAGGCAACATGAAATCAATCATATGCCCAACACTGGAAACAGTACTGAATAGATGCTCAAACAAGGCTCTAAGCGGCGCGCTTGCGACATGTGGGGTGCCATTTGCGACATGGCTGTAAAGAAGCTGAAAGGTTATGAGAGCAAGTATCGCCAATATTGCCGGCGTGATATAAGTTTGCGCCGACACAAAAAGAAAGAGCCGCCCAGATAATAATTCAGGTGGGACGGCAGTACTCTTCCTAAAAACCAAAGGAGCAAATCACGATGCGCGTGATGAAGTGGAGCATGATCGCCCTGGCTGTTTCAGCCGGCACTACTCAGTTCGCAATGGCTTCGTCCCAGGACGACGCAAAAGGTTTCGTTGAAGACAGCACTCTGACTTCCAAAACCCGCATGCTGTACATGAACCGCGACTTCCGTAACGGTGCTGGCAACAAGAAGCAGGACGATGGTTCGTTCAAAAGCGGCTACCGTGAAGATTGGGGCCTGAGCGAGCTGCTTAACTACCAGTCCGGCTTCACCCAAGGCACCATTGGTGTCGGTGTTGATGCTTTCGCCATGGGTACTGCACGCTTGGATGGCGGTGCCGGTCGCCAGGGCAACGGCCTGTTCGCCAGCAAAAGCGATGGCTCCCCTGAAGATACCCAAGGGAAAATCGGCGGCGCGGTCAAATTCCGCCTGTCCGACACCGAGCTGAAATACGGCAACCAGTTCGTCGCCAGCCCGGTTTTCTCCACTGACGACAGCCGCCTGCTGCCTGAGGTTGCTACCGGCACCCTGATCACCAGCAAGGAAATCAAAGGCCTGGAGCTGACCGCAGGTCGCTTCACCGCACTGAGCTCCCAGACTGGCATGGCCCGTGACAGCATCAACGGCAAAGGTGAGCCAGGCCTGACCGCCGCCAATATTGCCGGCGCAACCTACCAGTTCACTGACAACTTCGTCGGCGGCATTGCCGCATCCGATGTTGATGACTACTTCAAGAAGCAGTACATCAACCTGAACTACACCCTGCCAATCGCAGAGTCTCAAGCCCTGAACTTCGACTTCAACGGCTACAGAACCTCGAGCCAGGGTCAGGAACGCGCCGGCGACGTTGACAACAAAATCTGGAGCCTGGCAGCCGCCTATAGCCTGGGCGCCCACAAGTTCACCATCGCTCACCAGCGCTCCACCGGTGACAGCGCTTACTACTACAGCGTAGACGGCGGCGGTACTATTTTCCTCGCCAACTCCGTGCAATATTCCGACTTCAACCAGCGTGACGAACGCTCCTGGCAGGGTCGCTACGACCTGAACATGGCCAGCTACGGCGTGCCAGGCCTGAGCTTCATGGCTCGCTACGTGAAAGGTGACAACATCTCCACCAGCACGGGCGAAGGCAAAGAGCACGAGTTCGACTTCGAGACCAAATACGTATTGCAGGAAGGCCCGGCCAAAGACCTGTCCTTGCGTCTGCGTAGCGCGGTTTACCGCACCAACGGCAACAACAGCGTGAACGGCACAGACAACAACGACGTACGTATCATTGCCGAGTACCCACTGAACATCTTGTAACCAAGGCCTAAGGGCTCTAGTTGCAAACACACTGTTTAGTGAAAGCCACGCACCTGTCTCAGGGCGTGGCTTTTTATTTGCCGACATAAAACCAAGTTATATAGCAAGCTAACTAACAGAGTCGAATGCAACTAATTATCAGTTATACATATATGTCCGATCTTGCATTCGCAGCGGCGACCACAAGCGACAAAAACAATTAAAGGGGCCTTAGCCCCTTTAATTGTTTATCCAGACCTGACTCAATAATCAGGTGCAGTTCCCAGCCTTATTGCGCCGCTACTTCCTGAACCACACGTACTACACGCTGCGGAAAAGGAATATCAATACCTTCAGCCTTTAAGCGGTCACGCGAATGCTCGTTGAGCATAAAGAGTACATCCCAGTAATCCGGGGTGTTGACCCAAACCCGCAGCGACATGGTGATAGCACTGTCGCCCAAGGCAGTCACCACAACGACCGGAGCAGGCTGCTTCAGCACGCGCGGGTCATCGGCCAGCGCCAACAACACTTCACGCACCTTCTGCAGGTCCGCCTCGTAGTCCACACCCACATCAAACACCACCTTGCGCGTCGGCTGACGGTTGTAGTTGGTGATGATGCCGTTGGACAGGTTACCGTTTGGCACGATGACGGTTTTGTTGTCACCGGTACGCAGCACCGTGTGGAAAATCTGAATGCTGTCGACAGTCCCGCTTACACCTTGAGCTTCGATCCAGTCACCGATCTTGAACGGGCGGAACAACAGAATCAGTACCCCACCTGCAAAGTTGGCCAGGCTGCCCTGCAATGCCAGGCCAATGGCCAGACCTGCCGCACCGATGGCTGCCACAAACGAGGTGGTCTGAATACCGATCATCGATGCAACACTGATAATCAGCAATATCTTGAGAATGATATTGGCCAGGCTGCTGATAAAGCCCTGCAGCGCAAGATCCGCCTTTCTCAACGCCAGCAACTGACCGATCTTGGTCGTCAGGCGGTTAATCAGCCACCAGCCGACAGCCAGGGTAACCAGTGCCAGCAGCACGCGACTGCCGTACTCCATGATCATCGGAACCCAGGCCTGGGAGGCCTTGATCAATTGATCAACTTCAGTGTTCAAATCCATTTTTATCTCCTCACGCCATTACCAGCCAGCGTCATTTATTCAGCAAAACGATCGAGCCACCCTGGCAGCTCAATCGTTTCTGCAGCGCCCAGGAAAATCGGACGTCAATGATCGCCAGAGGTTCCCCGGGTGGTGATCAGTCGCGGAAGTTGTTGAACTGCAGCGGCATGTCGAACGTCTTGGCACGCAACGCAGCGATGGCTTCCTGCAGGTCATCACGTTTTTTACCCGTGATACGCACTTGCTCGCCCTGAATGGCGGCCTGAACCTTGAGCTTGGCGTCCTTGACATGAGCGACGATCTTTTTCGCCAGCTCTTTATCAATACCTTCCTTGAGCACCGCTTCCTGCTTCATCAGTTTGCCCGAAGCGTAAGCGTCCTTGACCTCAAGGCACTGAACGTCGATCTTGCGCTTGACCAGTGCCAGCTTGAGGATCTCGATCATGGCTTCGAGCTGGAAGTCGGCTTCAGCGGTCAAGTTGACCGTCAAATCCTTTTCCTTGAACTCGAAAGTACCCTTGCCCTTGAGGTCATAACGACGATCCAGCTCCTTGACGGCGTTCTCGACGGCGTTGGTGACTTCGTGCTTGTCCAGTTCGGATACCACGTCGAACGACGGCATGTAATTCCTCCAATAATAAACGGCGCGCTCAACACTGATGGAGCACGCCTGACCTGACAGTTAAAATGCGCGGGCATTATAGCGGTTCTTCGACTTCATTCACTTGCGAGCTCACATGCCAGATTCGGCCATCCCCCAAAATCCCCCAAACGCACCGGCACGGGCTAGCACCACCTGGCACATTCTCGGTGCAGGCAGCATGGGGATGCTGTGGGCAACACGACTGGCACGCGCCGGCCTGCCCGTCACCCTCATTCTGCGCAACGACGACCGCCTGCAAGCCTATAAAGCCGTGCAAAAGTTGACCCTGATTGAAGGCGAAGATTCGCAACACTGGCCCATCAGCGCACAAACCCCTGAAACCGACGAGCCTATCCAGCGCTTGCTGGTCACCTGCAAGGCATACGACGCCGAGCAGGCGGTCAAGCAAATCGCCGGGCGCCTGAGCCCGGGTGCCGAACTGATCCTGTTGCAAAATGGCCTCGGCAGCCAGCAGGCCGTCGCTGCGCAGGTACCCCACGCGCGTTGCATCTTCGCCTCCAGCACTGAAGGCGCCTATCGCGATGGCGACTGGCGCGTAGTGTTTGCCGGGCGTGGCCATACCTGGCTGGGCGACCCACGTCATGGCCCTGCCCCTCAATGGCTGGAAGAGCTTCAACTCAGCGCCATTGCCAATGAATGGAGCCCGAATATTCTGAGCAGGTTGTGGCGCAAACTGGCACTAAACTGTGCGATTAACCCACTGACGGTGCTCCATGATTGCCGCAACGGCGGCTTGCAAGCCCATGATGCCGAAGTGAACACCCTGTGCGCCGAACTCAGCGCCTTGCTGGAACACTGCGGCCAGGCAGAAGCCGCCATCGACCTGGCCACCGAGGTGCACCGGGTCATCCAGGCGACAGCCAACAATTATTCATCGATGCACCAAGATGTCAGCCAGGGCCGGCGCACCGAAATCAGTTACTTGCTGGGCTACGCTTGCACTGCCGCCCGCAACCGATCGTTCGGCGTCCCCTGTCTGCAGGGTCTGCACCAACGCTTGAGCGAACACCTGCGCCAGCGCGGATTGCCCTGCAACTGAGGGCCGCGCTACCCTGCCCTTCTGTTCTTTTATCAAATGGCCATCTCATGCCCTTGCGCCAGCGCCTTGAAAACCTCCCGGTAGGCCAGAAGCTGCTGACCGCCCTGCTCGCCTTGCTGGCCACCGTATTGCTGGTGGCCAACTTGACGTTTATCAGCGTCGCGTACTGGATCTCCCACGAGAGCACGGCTCCGCAAGCCCTGCAAACCCTGGGCAAGCTGACCGCAAACCCCGACCTGATCACCCACGCACTGGACTCGCCGCAAAGCGCCAAAGCCCTGCTCAACGAGATCGGCAGCTACGCCCCCCTGCGTGCTGCCGCCATTTATGACAGCGCGGGCAACCTGCTGGGACAACTGCAACACGGCGAACACCTGCCACTTCCGGAGCACTATCGTCAACTTGAGGCCTGGAGCCTCACCGAACTGCGCAGCCATCAAATCACCCGCTTGCATAACGGCGACCAGCCCCCCGGGCATTTGTTGCTGATCGCCAGCAGCGAACTGCCAATGGCGTTCTATACCGGCACGCTAACGGCCAGCCTGGGCATTCTGATCATCAGCGCTTTGCTCTGGTTCGTGGTGGCGCGGCAGATCAAGCGCCTGATTACCCAGCCTATTCACCGCCTTGAAGAACTGTCCCGCCAGGTCACTCGCGAGGAGAACTACGCATTGCGCGCGGCGCCCGGCAACAACGACGAAATCGGTAGCCTGGCTGAGGCATTCAACACCATGCTGTCGCGCATTGAAGTACGCGATCAAGCGCTCAAACGCGCACGGGACGAGGCCCGCCAGGCGTACGATCAAGCGCAGTCGCTGGCCGAAGAAACCCGCAACACCAATCGCAAGCTGGAACTGGAAGTCCAGGTACGCAGCAAAATCGAGAAAAAACTTACCGGTTTTCAGAACTACCTCAACTGCATCATCGACTCCATGCCTTCGGCGCTGATTGCACTGGACGAACAGCTCTATGTCACCCAATGGAACCAGGAAGCCAGCGCCCTCTCCGGCACGCAGCTGGATGAAGCCCTGAACAAGCCCATCGAGCTGGCATTTGAACCTCTCAAGCCCTTCCTGCCGCAACTCAAAGACACCATTGAGCACCACCAGGTCGCAAAAATTGAACGCGTCACCTGGAATCAGGGCGAGGAAGCCCGCCACTATGCCCTGACCTTTTACCCCCTGATGGGCGGTGGTGGACGCGGCGTGGTGATCCGCATCGATGACATCACCCAGCGCCTGTCGCTGGAAGACATGATGGTGCAATCGGAAAAAATGCTTTCCGTAGGCGGGCTGGCTGCCGGCATGGCTCACGAAATCAACAATCCGCTGGGAGCGATCCTGCATAACGTACAGAACATTCGCAGGCGCCTGTCGAGCGAGTTGCCCAAGAACATCGAACAAGCCGAGCAGACCGGCATCGACCTGGAGGTGGTCAACCACTACCTGCAGGCCCGGGAAATCCCGCAACTACTGGATGGCATTCAACAGGCCGGTGCACGCGCGGCGAAAATTGTCACCCATATGCTCAGCTTCAGCCGCCGCAGCAACCGGCAGATGAGCCCCTGTGATCTGTCGGCCCTGATTGACCAGGCTCTGGACATCGCCAGCAATGATTTCGACCTGGCCATTGGTTTTGACTTTATGGGACAAGCCATCACTCGCCAGTTCGACCCGCAACTGGGACCGGTGCCCGGCATCCCCAACGAACTGGAGCAGGTGCTGCTCAATTTGCTGAAGAACGCCGCCCAGGCCATTCATCAACGTGCCGATCAGAGCGAGCCGGGACGCATAACCCTGCGCACCAGGCTCAACCCGCCCTGGGCGGAAATACAGGTCGAAGACAACGGTGCCGGTATGCCCGAGGCGGTGCGCAAACGAATTTTCGAGCCCTTCTTCACCACCAAGGAAGTTGGCCAGGGCACAGGGCTTGGCCTGTCCGTGTCGTACTTCATCATTACCAACAACCACAAGGGCCAAATGGAAGTGCACTCAACCCAGGGCCAAGGCACCTGTTTTACCCTGCGCCTGCCCTTGGCCGGCAACCAGCCGGCCTCCCCCGAACCAACCAACGTGGAAATGTAACCATGGGCTTTCGCTTATCGAAAATTTATACCCGCACCGGCGACAAGGGCGAAACAGGGCTTGGCGACGGTCGCCGTGTGCCCAAGGATCACCCGCGCATAGAAGCCATCGGCGAAGTCGATACGCTTAACAGCCAGGTCGGCCTGCTCCTGGCCGGGCTCATCGAGCACAGTGCCAGCCAGCCGGGGCTCAACGAGCTGATCGAGGTGCTTGAGCCGTGTCAGCACCGTTTGTTTGACCTGGGGGGTGAGTTGGCGATGCCGGAATATCAGGCACTTAACGCTGCCGAGATCGAACGGCTTGAAACTGCGATCGATCGCTGGAATGAGGAGCTGGGGCCACTGGAGAACTTCATTCTGCCCGGCGGCTCGAGCCTGATAGCCCAGGCCCATGTTTGCCGCAGCCTGGCACGTAGTGCCGAACGCCGCTGCCAGCAGCTCAATGCATTGGAGCCACTGGCAGGTGTGGGGCTGGCGTATATCAATCGCTTGTCTGACTTGCTGTTTGTCGCCGCGCGCCTGATTGCCAAGCGCCAGGGGGTTGCAGAGATCCTGTGGCAGGCGGCAGCCAAACCAAAGGCTTGATGTCGTTCATTTGTAGTCGCTCTACTCGTCAGCGACTACAGGAAAAACTGAATCTGTGGGAGCGAGCCTGCTCGCGAAGGTCGTTCGCGAGCAGGCTCGCTCCCACAACCAACAGAACGTGCATGCCGTCGCGGGACCCGCAACAGCCTCCGAATCACATCAAACCTGCGGCCAGAACGCCCGAATACCCGCCACGCCCTGGGCACCGATCTGCCACGCCTGCTGGCGATCATCCGGGCCGAGCCCACCCAGCAAAAATACCGGCCTGCTGAAATTGGCGATCAATTGCTGCGCCTGCTCCCAGCCCAGTGGCTGTGCATCAGGGTGGGTCTGCGTCGCCAGCACCGGCGACAGGGTCACGAAGTCCACATCCATCTGTTCAGCCAGCGCCAGCTCCTCGGCGTTATGGCATGAAGCTGCCAGCCAGCGGTCTTTTGGCAATGGCCGACCCTTGGCGGCGTACTTGCGCAATTGCGCGGCCGTCAGATGCCAGCCGGCCGAAGGAAAATCCCCCAACCACTCCAACGGCCCCTTGAGCATCAATTGCGCCTTGCCGGCACACAAGCCGGTCGCGTCCACCGCCAGGTCGCGGTACTTGGGGTCGTACCCATTGGGGGCACGCAACGAAATCAGCCTGATCCCGCCTGCAATCGCCTTCTGGATACCGCGCAACAGCTCAGGGGTCTCCAGCTCATCCGGTGTGATCAGGTACTGATCGGGCAAGCGGGCAGCGGCCACAATGGGCTGATTGGCGTCAGGGAACCTGTAGTCCACCAACTCGCGCTGACTGACCCAAGCCAGTGGCTGACCTTCTACGCCATGAGGTTCGCCGGAAAACGCCGAAACTTCCCATACATCCAGCAGAACCTGCTTATCCGGATAGTCATGCTGAACCTTGATCAGGGGCCGGGCCACCTCGACCGTAATGCCCAACTCTTCTTTCAGCTCGCGCGCCAGTGCAGCTTCGACCGATTCCCCGGCCTCGACCTTGCCGCCGGGAAATTCCCACAGACCGCCCTGATGCTGAGTGTCAGCGCGACGAGCGATCAGAATGCTGCCGTCTGTGCCTCGGATAACGGCCGCAGCCACATGAACTCGTTTCACCCTTGTACTTCCTCTAATCCGGCCTGTTGCCAGGCTTTGAACGCAGGCCATTGATAAATGGCGTCGATATACGCTTGATCTTCTGCTGACAGCTCCACGCGATAAGTGCGAAGGCGCACAGCCACCGGCGCGAAAAACGCATCAGCCACACTCAACCGCCCGAACAGGTACGGCCCGCGTTCGCTGGCCACAGCACGGCACTCTGCCCACAAGGCAATGATGCGCTCGATGTCGGCCTGAGCCTCGGCCGGCATGGGTACCAGCGCATGATCATGGCTCAAATCAAATGGCAGATTGCCCCGCAACGCAAAAAAGCCGCTGTGCATTTGTGCACAGGCCGATCGGGCCTGGGCCCGTGCCTTGATATCTGCAGGCCATAACTGGGCCGCAGGGAAACGCTCATTCAGATATTCGGCAATCGCCAGCGAGTCAGCGATGGTGCCATGTTCGGTCTTGAGCAACGGTACTTTACCCGCTGCCGAGTGTTGCAGAATCAGTGCCCGGGTATCCGGCTGACCCAGTTTTATCAGTGTCTCGGTGTAGGCAGCACCCGCCAGATCCAGCGCCAGTGCGCCACGCAGGGACCACGAAGAGTGCAACTTGTCGCCAATGATCAGGTGGAAGCTCATACACAGACACCTTGAGAATTAGGGGGTAAATCTGATGCCCTCAAGGCATCACGGTGCTGCCCGCGCAGGATCGGCTGACAACCCCGTGATGTCGAGACGACTTAGGTACGGTACTCGGCGTTGATTTTCACGTATTCGTGGGACAGGTCAGTGGTCCAGATAGTCTCGCTGCAGGTACCACGACCCAATTCGATGCGGATGGTGATTTCTTCGCGAGCCATCACTGCCGAGCCCTGCTCTTCGGTGTAAGTGGCCGAACGGGCGCCGCCGCTGGCAATGCACACTTCACCCAGGAACACGTCAATCTTGCTGACGTCCAGATCCGGCACGCCTGCGCGGCCCACTGCAGCCAGAATGCGGCCCCAGTTCGGGTCCGAGGCAAACAGCGCGGTCTTGATCAGCGGCGAGTGTGCAACGGTGTACCCCACGTCCAGGCACTCCTGGTGATTGGCGCCGCCATTTACTTCAACGGTGACAAACTTGGTCGCACCCTCACCGTCACGCACGATGGCCTGCGCCACCTCCATGCAGACTTCCAGCACCGCCCGTTTCAACGCGGCAAACAGCGGGCCGCTGGCTTCTGTAATTTCAGGCAGGGCAGCCTTGCCGGTGGCAATCAGCATGCAGCAGTCGTTGGTCGAAGTATCGCCATCGATAGTGATGCGGTTGAACGACTTGTTCGCACCGTCGAGCAGCAGGTTTTGCAACACGTCGCGGGCAACTTTGGCGTCGGTGGCGATGTAGCCCAGCATGGTGGCCATATTTGGACGAATCATGCCCGCACCCTTGCTGATACCGGTCACGGTGATGGTTACGCCTTCATGCTCGAACTGACGGCTGGCACCCTTTGGCAGGGTGTCGGTGGTCATGATGCCGGTTGCAGCCTCGGCCCAGTTGTTCTCGGACAAATCGTCCAGCGCGGCTTGCAATGCGCCTTCGATCTTCTCGACAGGCAGCGGCTCGCCGATCACCCCGGTGGAATACGGCAGCACGGCACTGGCATCAACGCCGGTCAGTTCAGCCAGCCTGGCGCAGGTCCGGGCTGCAGCGATCAGCCCCGGCTCACCGGTACCGGCGTTGGCATTGCCCGTGTTGGTCAGCAAATAGCGAACCGGGCCTTGCACACGTTGTTTGGCCAGAATCACAGGGGCCGCGCAAAACGCATTCAGGGTGAAAACACCCGCCACGCTGGAGCCTTCGGCGCAGCGCATAACCACCACGTCCTTGCGCCCTGCGCGCTTGATACCGGCAGAAGCGATACCCAGTTCAAAACCGGCCACCGGGTGCAAAACAGGCAAAGGACCAAGACCAACAGCCATGACGCGCTCCTAAAAAGTTCTGTGCGCCGCCGCAAAAGGACGGGAATTCAATGGTAAAACGCCGCGACGGCTAATGCCGGTCGCGGCGCAGGTGTTTCAGCAGGTGAAGCGGGCTTTAGTTGATTTGCCCGTGACAGTGCTTGTATTTCTTGCCCGAGCCGCAGTGGCACAGCTCGTTGCGACCCAGCTTCTGCTCGCTACGAACAGGCTCGGTTGCCGCCACAACATCTTCGACGTCAGCACCTTGCAGCACCTGGGCCATTGCCTCCGGCTGGTCAAGGCCCGGCGCTTCAGCATGCTGGAACTGCATGCGCGAAGCCAGGTCTTCAGCTTCCTGGCGCAGGCGCGCCTCCTCTTCGACCGGGTCTTCACGACGAACCTGTACGTGGGACAACACACGGATCGAGTCGCGTTTGATCGAATCAAGCAGCTCGGAGAACAGGTTGAACGACTCGCGCTTGTACTCCTGCTTCGGGTTCTTCTGCGCATAACCGCGCAAGTGGATACCGTGGCGCAGGTGGTCCATGGTCGACAGGTGGTCTTTCCACAGGTCATCCAGAACGCGCAGCACAATCTGCTTCTCGAACGTGCGCAGTGCTTCAGCACCGGCCTGCTCTTCTTTCTCGTTGTAAGCTGCAATCAATTCAGCCAGCAGCTTCTCACGCAGGGTTTCTTCGTACAGGTGATCATCTTCGTCGAGCCATTGCTGGATCGGCAGTTTCACCCCGAAGCCGCTTTCGATGGCCGCTTCCAGACCTTTGACGTCCCACTGTTCCGGCAACGATTGTGGCGGAATATGAGCGCTTACGGTGCTGTCCAGTACATCCTTGCGGAAGTCGGCGATGGTCTCACCGATGTTGTCGGCTGCCAGCAACGTGTTACGCATGTGATAAATCACTTTACGCTGTTCGTTGTTGACGTCATCGAACTCCAGCAATTGCTTGCGGATATCGAAGTTGCGACCTTCAACCTTGCGCTGGGCCTTCTCGATCGCGTTGGTCACCATGCGGTGCTCAATCGCTTCGCCGGACTGCATGCCCAGGGCCTTCATGAAGTTCTTCACCCGATCAGAGGCGAAGATACGCATCAGGCTGTCTTCCAGCGACAGGTAGAAACGGCTGGAACCGGTGTCACCCTGACGGCCGGCACGGCCACGCAGCTGGTTGTCGATACGGCGCGATTCGTGACGCTCGGAAGCGATCACATGCAGGCCACCCGACTCCAGCACCTGCTGGTGACGTTTTTGCCAGTCGGCCTTGATCTGCGCGATCTGCTCAGGTGTAGGGTTTTCCAGGGAAGCTACTTCCACTTCCCAGTTGCCGCCCAACAGGATGTCGGTACCACGACCGGCCATGTTGGTTGCAATGGTCAACGCGCCCGGACGACCGGCCTGTGCAATGATTTCTGCTTCTTTTTCGTGGAACTTGGCGTTCAGAACCTTGTGCTCGATGCCTTCCTTCTTCAGAAGGTTGGACATGTGCTCGGAGGTTTCGATGGTTGCCGTACCCACCAGCACCGGACGACCCTTGGCCATGCAGTCCTTGATGTCGGCCACGATTGCCGCGTACTTCTCGTCCGCAGTGAGAAACACCAGGTCGTTGTAGTCTTTACGCGCCAGCGGCTTGTTCGGCGGGATGACCATTACCGACAGACCGTAGATCTGGTGGAATTCAAACGCTTCGGTGTCTGCTGTACCGGTCATGCCCGACAGCTTGTTGTACAGGCGGAAGTAGTTCTGGAAGGTGGTCGAGGCCAGGGTCTGGCTCTCTGCCTGGATATTCAGGCCTTCCTTCGCTTCGATCGCCTGGTGCAGGCCTTCGGACAGACGACGACCCGGCATGGTACGCCCAGTGTGTTCGTCGACCAGCAATACCTGACCGTCTTCAACGATGTATTCAACGTTGCGATGGAACAGCTTGTGGGCGCGCAGTGCAGCGTACACGTGGGTCAACAGGCCCAGGTTGTGCGCCGAGTACAGGCTTTCGCCTTCGGCGAGCAGGCCGATCTGGGTCAGCATGTCTTCAACGAACTGGTGACCGGCTTCGTTCAGCTCAACCTGGCGGGTCTTTTCATCGATGGTGAAATGGCCAGCCTTGGTGACTTCGCCTTCCACTTCCTCGATGTGTTGCTCAAGGCGAGGGATCAGCTTGTTGATTTCAATGTACAGCTTGGAGCTGTCTTCAGCCTGACCGGAGATGATCAGCGGAGTACGGGCTTCATCGATAAGGATGGAGTCGACTTCGTCGATTACGGCGAAATTAAGCTCGCGCTGGAATTTTTCTTCCATGCTGAAAGCCATGTTGTCACGCAGGTAATCGAAACCGAACTCGTTGTTGGTGCCGTAAGTGATATCGGCAGCATAGGCTTCGCGCTTTTCCTGAGGTGGCTGGAACGGTGTCACGACACCGACCGTAAGGCCCAGGAACTCGTAGAGCGGGCGCATCCAGTTGGCATCCCGGCGAGCCAGGTAGTCGTTCACGGTTACCACGTGAACGCCCTTGCCCGACAATGCGTTGAGGTAAACGCCCAGGGTTGCTACCAAGGTCTTGCCTTCACCCGTACGCATTTCTGCGATCATGCCTTCATGCAAGGTCATGCCGCCGATCAGCTGTACATCGAAGTGACGCATGCCCATGACACGCTTGCCGGCTTCACGGCAGACCGCAAAGGCTTCTGGCAGCAGTTGGTCGAGGGTCTCACCTTTGGCTATGCGGGCCTTGAACTCTTCGGTCTTGGCGCGCAATTGCTCATCGGTCAGGGCAACCATCTGCTCTTCGAAGGAATTGACGACCTGTACTGTCTTGAGCATGCGTTTAACTTCGCGCTCGTTCTTGCTTCCAAAAAGTTTCTTTAACAAAGGCGCAAACATATCGGCAGGATCTTCCACACATAGGGATGGAGGGCGGCCCCGAGAGTCGCCCGAGCAGCCCTGATGGCCGCATGCGAACGAGCATTCTACCCGGAAACGGCGGTGAGGAAAGTGGCGTTATTCCACGATACTGGTACTGCGTTGTGAAGGGGCCTCCCTAAAATAAGGGCTTTTTGCTGAACTTCAACCCGTTTGCACAAGAAGTTACTCATTGATTTCATAAATAAATTCAGATTTACCTTAGCCCGGACCAGTGAGAGGCAGGCATCTGCTAAGATTGCAGCTCTGTTTTATCAGGTGTTTGAACATGGCATTTCGCCCACATCCAGCACGGGCACCCTCCGTCCTGCTCCGCGAGGCCAAGCCCCTAAAAGCTATTTTCGGCCATGCCAAGCGCCTGGCACACCTGCAACGCCTACTTGAAAGCCAGCTTCAGCCCGCCGCGAGGGAGCATTGTCACGTTGCCTCATGGCGTGAAGGGAGTTTGTTGCTGATCGTGACCGACGGCCATTGGGCCACTCGCCTGCGCTATCAGCAAAAGCGCCTGCTGCGCCAACTGCAGGCATTCGACGAGTTCGCCAGCCTGACCCGCATTTTGTTCAAGGTGCAGCCGCCCACGGTACAGGCCAAGGTCGCGGGGCATACGCTGGATTTGTCCGTCGATGCCGCCCAGACCATCCAGGCAACGGCCGATGGCATTACCGACCCGGCCTTGCGCGCGGCCCTTGAACGCCTGGCCAGCCACGCGCGGCCAAAACCCGACTGATCCTCCTGATCAAGCCCCATTGTGGGAGCGAGCCTGCTCGCTCCCACAGTTGCAGTCTTGTTATTTATTTGCGCTTGCTGTTACCCAGTAACGACCCCAACAGCCCGCGCACCAGCTGACGGCCCATCTGACCCGCCGCCTGACGCGCCATCGACTGCAAGGCCTTGCCTGCTGTCGTGCCCAAAAAGTCTCCCGCCTGATCAAGAAACCCCGGCTCGTGCTGTGCAGCCTGTGTCTGCGCCTGATCTTGCGGCGCCACGCCTTTGCGGGCCATGAGGATTTCATAAGCCGACTCTCGATCAACGGGCTTGTCATAACGCCCCTGCAGCGCTGAACGGCTGATCAATGCAGCCCTTTCGGCCTCCGTCAGCGGGCCTATACGCGATTGCGGTGGCGCAATCAGCACCCGCTGAACCATCGCCGGCGTGCCTTTTTCCTCAAGCATGCCCACCAGAGCCTCCCCCGTGCCCAGCTCCGTCAGTACGGCCAGCGCGCTGAATGCCGGATTGGGGCGAAAGCCGTCTGCCACAGCTTTCAGGGATTTCTGCTCTTTGGCCGTAAAGGCCCGCAGCCCGTGCTGGATACGCAACCCCAACTGTGCCAGCACCGTATCGGGCAAGTCCGCCGGTGATTGAGTGACGAAATACACCCCTACACCCTTGGAACGAATCAACCTGACCACTTGTTCCAGCCGGTCCTGCAATGCTTTTGGCGTACCGGCAAACAACAGATGCGCTTCGTCGAAAAACAGCGCCAGTAAGGGCTTGTCTGCATCGCCGCGCTCGGGCAACTGTTCGAAAAGCTCCGCCAGCAACCACAACAGGAACGTTGCGTAGACCTTGGGCGCTTCATGCACCAGGCGGCTGGCATCGAGCAGATGGATCTGCCCGCGCCCGTCGCTGGCGGGCTGCAAAATATCGTCGAGCTGCAGTGCCGGCTCACCAAACAGGGCTTCTGCACCCTGCTGCTCAAGGGTTGCCAGACGGCGCAACAACGCCTGGCTGGAGCCCGTGGTCATCAGGGCCGCGTCATCGCCAAGCACTTGTGGGTTGTCACGCAGGTGATTGAGCAGTGCCTTGAGGTCTTTAAGGTCAAGCAGCAACAACCCTTCCCGATCCGCCACCTTGAAGGCGGCATAGAGGGCCGACTGCTGGCTGTCGGTCAGCTCCAGCAGGCTGCCCAGCAGCAACGGCCCCATGTCACTCAGGGTCGTGCGCAATGGGTGACCCGTCTTGCCCTGGATATCCCACAAAGTAACCGGATAGGCCTTGGGCTGGTAATTGAGCCAGGGCATTCCCGCGATCCGTTCGGCAATCTTGCCCTGGGGATTGCCGGCCGCACCCAGGCCGCACAAGTCACCCTTGATGTCGGCGGCGAAGACGGCCACCCCGGCATCACTGAACTGTTCAGCCAGCCGCTGAAGCGTAACGGTTTTACCCGTGCCCGTGGCTCCCGCCACTAAACCGTGGCGATTGGCCAGGCGCAAGGACTGCGCGATGGGCTGAGCCGAAAGGTCAGCGCCGATTACTAGAGCAGAAGAGTCAGGCATTTTGCCACCTTTGATTAATCTTTAGCGATCGCGGGTCGATACACACTGAATGCTAGACCACATAAAACCGGATTTAGCGTGGTAAAGCGGCTTGATCAACAGCCAACTTGCCCTGTTCAGGCAGTGCTGAGTAGAGCGCGCGTTTTACCAGAGTGTATGTCGCACACTTTTAGACCTTAGCGGACCCTTCAAGCCATGAATAAAAACCTGCGTTTCAGTCATAAAATCCTGCTTGCCGCGTCCCTGATCGTAATAGCCGCCTTTTCGCTATTTACGCTGTATAACGACTACTTGCAACGCAACGCCATCCGCAACAACCTGGACAACTACCTGCACGAGATGGGCAGTGTCACGGCCAATAACATTCAGACCTGGCTCGGTGGCCGGATCCTGCTGGCGCAAAACCTCGCTGAATCCATCGCCCTGACTCCAGAGCCCGCCCAGGTGGCCAGCCTGCTGGAACAAAAAACCCTGAGCAGTACCTTTATGTCGGTTTATTTTGGTGACAGCCAAGGCGGATTTACCATTCGCCCTGACAGCAAGATGCCTGACGGCTACGACCCGCGCACCCGGCCCTGGTACAAGGATGCGTTCAACAGCAGCAGCTCCAGCCTGACCAAACCCTATATAGATGCTGCCACCGGACAGATGGTCATTACCATCGCGGCCCCGGTAAAAAAGGGCTCTCAAACCCTGGGTGTGGTCGGCGCCGACATGACCCTGCAAGCCATCACCGACAGCATCAACGCGCTGAATTTCAACGGTATGGGTTACGCCTTTCTGATCAATGCCGACGGCGAAATCCTGGTGCACCCGGACAAGAGCCTGGCCACCAGGAACCTGAAGGACATCTATCCGCAGGACACTCCCGCGATCACCACTGCGTTCAGCGAGATCCAGGCCAATGGCAAAACCCGGATCGTAAGCTTCACCCCGATCAAAGGGCTGGGCTCAGCCAACTGGTACATCGGCCTGTCGGTTGACAAGCAGCAGGCTTTCGCAGCGCTCAGTGAGTTCCGTACTTCGGCAATCATTGCCACGGTTATCGCCGTGGTTTCGATCATCGCCCTGCTCGGCCTGTTGATTCGCCTGCTGATGCAACCGCTGCACGTGATGACCCGCGCCATGCAGAATATTGCCGAAGGCGAAGGCGACCTGACGCGCCGCCTGGTGGTGGAGTCCCAGGATGAATTCGGTACCCTGGGCAGCGCATTCAACCGTTTTGTCGAGCGCATTCACGCTTCCATCAGCGAAGTGGCCTCGGCCACCGGCCAAGTCAACGAGGTGGTCCTGCGGGTTGTCAGCGCTTCCAACTCATCGATGCTCAACTCTGACGAACAGGCCAGCCGCACCAGTAGCGTCGCCGCTGCTATCAACGAACTGGGCGCCGCCGCACAGGAGATCGCCCGCAACGCCGCCCAGGCCTCGCACCAGGCCAGCGATGCACGCAGCCTTGCCGAGGAAGGCCAGGAAGTGGTCGAACGCAGCATCAGCTCGATGCAGAAGCTGTCGCAAATGCTTGGCACCTCCAGCGGTCATATCGAGTCGCTTAACGACAAGACGGTGAATATCGGTCAAATCCTGGAGGTGATCACCAGCATTTCCCAGCAAACCAACCTGCTGGCCCTTAACGCCGCCATTGAAGCAGCTCGTGCTGGCGAAGCCGGGCGTGGCTTTGCCGTGGTCGCCGATGAAGTGCGCAACCTGGCACACCGCACCCAGGAATCGGCACAGCAAGTGCAGAAAATGATCGAAGAATTGCAGATCAGTGCCCGAGGCTCAGTGAGCACCATGGAAGAAAGCCAGCGTCACAGCCAGGACAGCGTGGAAATCGCCAACCGCGCGGGCGAGCGCCTGATCAGCGTGACCGAACGCATTGGTGAAATCGACGGCATGAACCAGTCTGTCGCCACGGCAACCGAGGAACAAACCACGGTGGTCGAGTCGATCAATATGGACATTACCGAAATCAATACGCTGAATCAGGAAGGCGTCGAAAACCTTCAATCAACCCTTCGCGCGTGTTCCGATCTGGAACAGCAGGCTGCCCGCCTGAAGCATCTGGTGGGCAGTTTCAGGATTTAGGCTTCAGGCACACGCTGCATGCCTGCAGCGTCTAGCTCCTGCGCCCAAAGCTCGGCGGCACCGGGGAAGTCGGTGCCGCCCTCGGGGCTGAGGGCATCCGGGTCATAGCGACTCAGACAGCCCTCACCCAAGGTCGGTGGAGCACTGGATGTCGCCTTGTCGAGTGGATCGCTCATCACATCCTCCGCCGGCAATCCTTCGCGAGCAGGCTCGCTCCCACGGTGTCGATCAGAACACTACAGTCTTGTTGCCATGCACCAGCACGCGATCTTCAAGGTGATAACGCAAGCCACGGGCCAGTACCATTTTCTCGACATCACGGCCGAAACGCACCATATCCTCAATGCTGTCACTGTGGCTGACACGTACCACGTCCTGCTCGATGATAGGACCGGCATCCAGCTCTTCAGTCACATAATGGCAGGTTGCACCGATCAGCTTCACGCCCCGCATCGAGGCCTGGTGATAAGGCTTGGCGCCGACAAACGACGGCAGGAAGCTGTGGTGGATATTGATGACCTGGCCGGCATATTCGCTGCACAGGTCAGGTGGCAGGATTTGCATGTAACGGGCCAGTACCACCACTTCGGCAGCATGGTGCTTGACCAGACGCGAGACTTCGGCGAAAGCCGGCTCCTTGTTCTTCGGGTCAACCGGTACGTGATAGAACGGGATGCCATGCCACTCGACCATGCTGCGCAGGTCATCGTGGTTGGAGATCACGCAGGAAATATCGCAGTCCAGTTCATCGCTGTGCCAGCGGTGCAGCAGATCTGCCAGGCAGTGGGATTCGCGGCTCGCCATCAATACCACGCGTTTTTTCTGCGCCGTATCGGTAATGCGCCACTCCATCGAGAACTCTTCGGCGATCGGGGCAAATGCCTCACGAAACGCCTCCAGCCCGAACGGCAGGGAATCGGCACGAATCTCGTGACGCATAAAGAACCAACCGCTCTGGTCGTCCGAGTGGTGGCTTGCTTCAGTGATCCAGCCATTGTGGGAGGCAAGGAAATTGCTGACCTTGGCGACAATGCCGACGCCGTCGGGGCACGCAATCACCAACCGAAAAGTGCGCATGAGGGGAAAACTCCAAAAACTTTACTAAGGCCGCCATTCTAGCGAGTGCGCAGCAAAACTGCAGTATTCGTTACAGCTCGGCACCTGCGCCATCGGGTCGCGCACCGAAGGTGCCACACCAGCATCGACGTGGCCTGCACTGCAATGGACGGACACTTGCCGATGTTATTGATCGTCCATATTAACCTCACTGTAGCGCGGTGTATTTAATAGCGCGCATATTCCCGAGGGCAAAGTTAATGAATAAAATTTTAAATTAAATAGCCCTTTCATGTTTACTTGCAGTAACTGTCTGACTACTATTGCGCCACTGTCTCCCTGACATCCTTTTCAACATAAGGTTATCCTCATGTCCTTGATCAACGAATATCGTGCAACCGAAGAAGCCATCAAAGAACTGCAAGCCCGCCTGAAGAACCTGTCCGAAGACGACAAACTTCAAACCGAGCTGGAATTTGAAGGCAAACTGCGCACGCTGATGGGCGAATACCAAAAATCGCTACGCGATATCATCGCTCTGCTGGATCCGGAATCCAAAGTTAGCAAAGCACCTCGCGGCGTTGTTAAAACCACCGGCACCAAACGTGCCCGTAAGGTTAAACAATACAAAAACCCACACAATGGTGAAGTGATTGAAACCAAAGGTGGCAACCACAAAACTCTGAAAGAGTGGAAAGCCAAGTGGGGCGGCGACGTGGTTGAAGGCTGGGCTACTTTGCTCGACTAAGTGACACCGGGCCCGCAACTATTTTGCGATGCCACTAAAAAACGCCAGCATGCTGGCGTTTTTTATTGCCTGTGTTTTAGTCAGCACTCTCGGCGGGCGGGCTCAACCCGACACGCCGGCTCAATGCCTGGGCATAGCGCTGCCATTCGCCCAGAAGCTTTAGCTGGGCCGGCGTGGCACTGCGCGACAGCTCATCTGCTGCCTGCATAAAGCTGTCCAGGGTCAAAGGCGCACCCATGGCCGGATCCGACAAACGCTGCTGGCAGAAGATATGCCAACGCTGCTGTTCTTGTTCACTCAGGGTATGTGGAAAGTTTCGGGCGCGGTATCGAAACAATAATTCGGGCAAGCGCTCATCATCAAATGGCCATGTATCTTTGGCCAATTGCTCCGGGTCACTGTGCCTGACCTGCTCACACAGTCGACGGTCTCGATCGCCAATAAACCCGTCATACAATTGCTGCTCCGGATCTTCACTGGGGGCAAAGTCTTCGCGGGCATAAATGGCCGACAACTTTTCCTGCCAAACTTGCTGAGCCTCAACAAGGCTCCGGGCTCGCGCGTGATAGAGGTCCATGTCCAGTTGCAATCGCTGTTGGTCCTGGGCACGCACTACATTCAAGGGGGCGACCACCGGGCAACGATTAACTTGAATCAGCTTTAGCCCAACGGGTAATTGACCGTCGGGTAAATCTTCACGCCGGGTATAGAGCATCTTGCGCAACGCTGCGGCGTCCATCTCCAGTAAAGGCTGAGGGTCTATGTGCAGGTCGTAGACAATCAGAGCATTACGATTCTTTGGGTGCCAACCCAGCGGCAAGACCACACCGGCATAATGTCTGGCCGCGGAAAAACGCCCCGAGATATGCAGCATGGGCTGCAATAGCCGAATTTGATCAAGCACACGTTGTTTGCTGCGCAACTGGAATAACCAGTCATATAACTTGGGTTGTTTGTCACGAATCAGCCGGGCCAGCGCAATGGTTGCCCGTACATCGGACAACGCATCGTGGGCCTGGCCATGATCAATCCCGTTAGCCGCCGTCAACCGTTCAAGCTTGAGCGTCACCCGCCCCTCTTCCTCTGGCCAGACGATGCCTTCAGGCCGCAGGGCATAGGCTGTTCGCACCACATCAATGAGGTCCCAGCGACTGTTGCCACCCTGCCATTCACGCGCATAAGGGTCGAAGAAGTTTCGGTAGAGACTGTAGCGCGTTACCTCATCATCAAAGCGCAACGAGTTGTAGCCCGCCCCGCAAGTGCCGGGCAGGGCCAGCTGGGCATGGGTGCGAGTCATGAACTCGGCTTCGCCCAGGCCTTTGTCTTCGAGACGAGCGGGCGTGATGCCGGTGATCAGGCAGGCCATGGGATGAGGGAGGATATCGTCGCTTGGCTGACAATAGAGGTTGACCGGCTGATCAATCTCGTTGAGTTCAAGGTCGGTGCGGATGCCGGCCACTTGCACCGCCCGGTCGCAGCGCGGGTTGATACCGGTGGTTTCGTAGTCGTACCAGAAGATAGAGGTCACGGGGTGTTCCTGAGCAGTAGACCCGGACAGTCTAGGCGCTCAAACCCGGGCAAGACCAGCCCCGGGACTATGCAGAGGCTTGCAGGGGCTGGAAGCTGAAGTAGCGCTGCAAGGCACTGATCAAACCGCTGTACTCGGCAGGTGGCTGATACAGGATAAACCCGGAATCGTAATAATGCGGCGTTAGATCCTCACGACACCACAGGCAACGCGCTGTCAGGTCGATAAACTGCACCTCCCCATCGGCACCGGGAAGCTTGATCCGAAACTCGAAATTGGCGTCGACCAACATCGGTAACTGGCTGATCAGCATCAACCCGCCATCAGACACATTGCCCAGATAGCCAATAGGCTTGTCAGTGAACCGATTGAACACTTTCAGGAAAAACGTCAGTTGGTGCCGCTGGATAAGCCGTTCGATAACCATGTTCAACTTCACTATAGAGAGGCCATTCAGCATGGCCGCGCTGGCGTCTCGAAACGCCCTGTCCCCCACATCCGGGCCAACAGTCACGTGTAGATCTGCCCGCCATCTTCACCTGAAGCTCGACATATCAAGCAGCGACAGAACGAGCAATCCGTTTGAGTACCAAGAGAAACAAAAAACACTCGAACGAATTTGATATTAGCCAACCGGGCACAAATGACCAGTTTAAATTTCGCCCATCATGGAATGCTTACAGGCACTGCCTGGGCAGTAGTGCCGGGGCCCGGGATGAACCTGAGAATGCGCAATGTCTCGATCCGAGCCTTGGCCCGGTAGGCGTACTCGCTCTTGGGAAATTCGTTGATGATGTACTGGTAGGTCTGGGACGCATCCAAGTAAAACTTCGTACGCTCAAGACACAGTCCACGGAGCATAGCTGTTTGTGGCCAAATGTACGGGCGACTACGACTGTCGCGATCAACCTCGGACAACTCAAGCATTACCGTTTCACAATTGCCCCGGTCGTAAGCACGATAGGCATTGTTCAAATGATGGTTCATCGACCAACGGGTACAGCCGGTCGCACTGGCGACCAAGATTAAAACGAGCACGATTCGCATGGGGCATCTCCTGTTCATAACAGTGTATCGACCCCACGGCCAGATTCTTCAGACAACAGACCCGATGCACCACAACTTAAGCAGAAAGTAGTGCAGAGGAACAATGACTACAGCCAAAGACCATAGTAGCCTTTGGCAGCGCTTGAACTCAGGAGTCTTTGCATGTCTGTTCGTCGAACCAAAATTGTTGCCACACTTGGCCCTGCCAGCAATTCACCGGAAATGCTGGAACAGCTGATCCTCGCTGGCTTGGACGTTGCCCGTCTGAACTTTTCCCACGGCACCCCCGACGAGCACAAGGCTCGCGCCAAGCTGGTACGTGACATCGCTGCCAAGCACGGTCGTTTCGTAGCCCTGCTGGGTGACCTGCAAGGCCCGAAAATTCGTATCGCCAAATTTGCCAACAAAAAGATCGAGCTGAAGATCGGTGATCAATTCACCTTCTCCACCAGCCATCCGTTGACCGAAGGCAACCAGCAAGTGGTCGGCATCGACTACCCGGACCTGGTTAAAGACTGCGGCGTCGGCGACGAGCTGCTGCTCGATGACGGCCGTGTGGTGATGCGTGTAGACACTGCCACCGACGACGCCCTGCACTGCACCGTGCTGATCGGCGGCCCACTGTCCGACCACAAAGGCATCAACCGTCGCGGTGGTGGCCTGACCGCACCGGCCCTGACTGAAAAAGACAAGGCCGACATCAAGCTGGCTGCCGAAATGCAAGTCGACTACCTGGCCGTGTCGTTCCCGCGTGACGCTGCCGACATGGAATACGCCCGCCAACTGCGCGACGAAGCCGGCGGTACTGCCTGGCTGGTAGCGAAGATTGAACGCGCCGAAGCCGTAGCCGATGACGAAACCCTCGACGGCCTGATCAAGGCCAGCGACGCGGTGATGGTTGCCCGTGGCGACCTCGGTGTTGAAATCGGCGATGCCGAGCTGGTGGGCATCCAGAAGAAAATCATTCTGCACGCACGTCGCCACAATAAAGCGGTGATCGTGGCAACCCAGATGATGGAGTCGATGATCCAGAACCCGATGCCAACTCGTGCCGAAGTGTCCGACGTTGCCAACGCCGTTCTCGACTACACCGACGCCGTGATGCTCTCGGCTGAAAGTGCTGCCGGCGCCTACCCGCTGGAAGCCGTGCAGGCTATGGCGCGCATCTGTGTCGGCGCTGAAAAGCACCCGACCAGCAAAACGTCCAGCCACCGTATCGGTAAAACCTTCGAAAGCTGCGACCAGAGCATTGCGCTGGCGGCCATGTACACCGCCAACCACTTCCCGGGTGTCAAAGCGATCATCGCCCTGACTGAAAGCGGCTACACACCGTTGATCATGTCGCGCATCCGTTCTTCGGTGCCGATCTACGCCTACTCCCCGCACCGTGAGACCCAGGCGCGCGCAGCGATGTTCCGTGGCGTTTACACCGTACCGTTCGACCCGGCATCGCTGCCGCCAGAACAGGTCAGCCAGGCCGCGATTGACGAGCTGCTCAAGCGTGGCGTTGTGGAGAAAGGCGACTGGGTCATCCTGACCAAGGGCGACAGCTACCACACCATCGGCGGCACCAACGGCATGAAGATCCTGCATGTCGGCGACAAAATGGTTTAAGCCCGGTAAAGCTTGAATCCAAAGCCCCGCCCGAGTGATCAGGCGGGGCTTTTTTATGCCCTCAACTTCGCGTCAAAAAGGCATCGGCCAACAGCTGATTGCGCGGCAAGCCCGCCATAAACAGGCGCCTGGCAAAGGCATCGACCGTGTCGGGGTGGCCGCAGACCAGGGCGTGGGTCTGGCGCGAAAGAACACGCATCTGTAACAGGTAGTCGGGCAACTGAGGGCGTTCAAGGTACTCAATCACAAACCCTGGACAAGCCGCCGACAGGGCCAGCAGTTCGTTCTGGAGGTAATGCTCAGCCTTGTCGCGGGCCACATGCACCAGCCGTATCGGGCCTTGATGATCCTGACGCAAGGCCTCACGCAATACGCCATACAACGGCCCCAGGCCGGTACCCGACGCCAGCAGCCAGAGCGGTTGCTCCTGCCAGTCCGGGTCATAGCGCAGCGCGCCGCCACGCAACTCGCCCAGCCGCACAACGTCACCGACCTTGAACTGCCGCGCCGCGTCGATGAACTCACCGGGGTGCGCACAATCGAGGTGAAACTCCAGAAAGCGATCTTCTCCGGGCAGGCTGGCCAACGAGTACGGGCGCGCAATGCCGCCAGCCCACAGCACCACATGCTGGCCTGCGCGATAACGCAAAGCTCGCTGCGGCGTGAGGCGCAAGCGCAACACCGTCGGACTGAGCCAGTCGAGTCCTGCCACTTGGGCCGGCACACCGTCGCGCAGCGGGTTAAAGGCTTCAATCTGCAGATCTTCGACAATTTGACACTGACAGGCCAGGCGCCAGCCCTGCTCATGCTGGTCCCGACTCAATGCCTCGGGCTTGAGATCGGCGGGCTCACCACGCACGCAGCGCACCAGGCAGGCATGGCAACTGCCCGCCCGGCAACTGTAGGGCACCGACACGCCAACCTGATTCAAGGCATCGAGCAGGTTAGTGTTCGGGGCAACTGACCAGTGCTGGTCAGCGACGTGTAACTGGGGCACTGCTGGCCTCCGCAGGGTAAGCCTGTGGGAGCTGGATTGCTCTCGATGCAGGCGGCGCGGTTTTTTTGAATGACCGCGGTGATGCAATCGCGAGCAAGCCCGCTCCCACAGTTGATCTTCATATATTTCGTGGTTTTACAGTTTAACTTATCACCCCTCGTCCACCCCCTACTTTCGTTTGCACCTCTACGGGTGTATCAGTGAGAGTACCGGGTTATACTGCCGCGCCGTTTTTGTACCGGTCATGCGTGTCCGGTATGCCAAGCAAAGATGTTTTCGACAGACCGATGCACCAAGGTCGCAAACACCTTATTGATTGTATGTTCCCGTCTTATAGAGGAGCGCGACCCATGACCGTGATCAAGCAAGACGACCTGATTCAGAGCGTTGCTGACGCCCTGCAATTCATTTCCTACTACCACCCCGTGGACTTCATCCAGGCCATGCACGAAGCCTACCTGCGCGAAGAATCGCCAGCGGCCCGTGACTCGATGGCGCAAATCCTGATCAACTCGCGCATGTGTGCCACCGGCCACCGTCCGATCTGCCAGGACACCGGCATCGTCACCGTATTCGTACGCGTCGGCATGGACGTGCGCTGGGATGGTGCCACCATGGGCCTGGACGACATGATCAACGAAGGCGTGCGTCGCGCTTACAACCTGCCGGAAAACGTCCTGCGTGCTTCGATCCTGGCCGACCCGGCCGGTGCCCGTCGCAACACCAAGGACAACACCCCTGCAGTGATCCACTACTCCATCGTTCCGGGCAACACCGTGGAAGTGGACGTGGCAGCCAAGGGCGGCGGTTCCGAGAACAAGTCGAAAATGGCCATGCTCAACCCGTCCGACTCGATCGTTGACTGGGTGCTCAAGACCGTTCCGACCATGGGCGCGGGCTGGTGCCCACCGGGCATGCTGGGTATCGGCATCGGCGGCACCGCGGAAAAAGCCGCAGTGATGGCCAAGGAAGTGTTGATGGAATCCATCGACATTCACGACCTGATCAAGCGTGGCCCGAGCAACCGTATCGAAGAGATGCGCATCGAGCTGTTCGAGAAGGTCAACCAGCTGGGCATCGGCGCCCAGGGCCTGGGCGGCCTGACTACCGTGCTCGACGTAAAAATCATGGACTACCCGACCCACGCAGCGTCCCTGCCGGTGTGCATGATCCCGAACTGCGCCGCCACCCGCCACGCCCACTTCGTGCTGGACGGCTCCGGCCCGGCAGCCCTCGAAGCGCCACCGCTGGACGCCTACCCGGAAATCGTCTGGGAAGCCGGCCCGTCGGCCCGCCGTGTCAACCTTGACACCCTGACCCCGGAAGACGTGCAGAGCTGGAAGCCGGGCGAGACCGTCCTGCTCAACGGCAAAATGCTCACCGGTCGCGACGCGGCGCACAAGCGCATGGTCGAAATGCTGAACAAGGGTGAAACCTTGCCGGTAGACCTCAAGGGTCGCTTTATCTACTACGTTGGCCCGGTTGATCCGGTGCGTGACGAAGTGGTTGGCCCTGCAGGCCCGACCACCGCTACGCGAATGGACAAGTTCACTCGTCAGATCCTTGATCAGACCGGCTTGCTGGGCATGATCGGCAAGTCCGAGCGCGGCCCTACCGCCATTGAAGCGATCAAGGAACACAAAGCCGTGTATCTGATGGCTGTGGGCGGTGCTGCTTACCTGGTCGCCCAGGCGATCAAAAAGTCCCGTGTAGTGGCCTTTGCCGAACTGGGCATGGAAGCGATCTACGAGTTCGATGTCAAAGACATGCCGGTTACGGTGGCAGTCGACAGTAAAGGCGAGTCGGTGCACATCACCGGCCCGGCGATCTGGCAGAAGAAAATCAGCGACAGCCTGGCTGTAGAAGTGCAATAAGCGCTTTTAGCCAGAAATAAAAAGGCCGGGTTATTAACCCGGCCTTTTTTATGCCTGTCCAAAAGCCCCCTCACCCTGGCCCTCTCCCGGAGGGAGAGGGTTGGGGTGAGGGCAAGCCGTTAAAACGCGTTACGGAAGATCTCTTCAATCTGCCCCTGATCGGCTTTGCGCGGGTTGGTAAAACCACAGGCATCTTTCAAGGCGTTGGTGGCCAGGATCGGGATGTCATCCAGCTTGGCGCCCAAATCCCGCAGCCCGGCAGGAATCTCGACATCCTTGGCCAGAGTACGAATCGCCGCAATGGCCGCTTGCGCGCCCTCTTCCGGGCTCAAGCCACGTACATCGGCACCCAGTGCATGGGCGACATCGGTCAGGCGGGCTGCACACACACTGGCATTGAACGTCTGCACATGGGGCAACAACACCGCGTTGCATACACCGTGGGGCAAATCATAGAAGCCGCCCAACTGGTGCGCCATCGCATGCACAAAGCCCAGCGAGGCATTGTTGAAGGCCATGCCCGCGAGGAACTGTGCGTAAGCCATATTCTCCCGCGCCGTCAGATTCTTGCCGTCGCTTACCGCCTGACGCAGGTTCTGGCTGATCAGTTCCATCGCCTTGATCGCGCAGGCATCGGTAATGGGATTGGCCGCCGTGGACACATATGCCTCGATGGCGTGGGTCAACGCGTCCATGCCCGTGGCGGCAGTCAGGCCCTTGGGCATCGCCACCATCAACTCAGGGTCGTTAACCGACAGCAGCGGCGTCACGTTGCGGTCAACAATGGCCATTTTCACATGGCGCTCTTCGTCGGTGATGATACAAAACCGCGTCATCTCACTGGCCGTGCCGGCCGTGGTATTGATCGACACCAACGGTAACTGCGGCTTGGCCGAGCGATCGACGCCTTCGTAATCACGGATATGCCCGCCATTGGTGGCACACAGCGCTATACCCTTGGCGCAGTCATGGGGCGAGCCGCCACCCAGCGACACAATAAAGTCGCACTGATGCTCCTTGAGCACCTTCAAGCCCGCCTCGACGTTGGCAATGCTCGGGTTCGGCTTGGCGCCGTCGAAAATCACCGAATCAATATCCTGCAACGCGAGCTTCTCGGCGATCAACGTCGCAACCCCCGCCTTGGCCAACCCCGCGTCGGTCACAATCAAGGCCTTGCGAAAACCATAATTGCGAATCGCAGTCATGGCTTCATCCAGGCAACCGTTACCCATAATGTTTACAGCAGGAATAAAGAAAGTGCTGGTCATGTCGAGTCCTCTTCGCGGGTCATTGGCTAATTCGGTCTCCACAGCTTCCTCCAATCACAAAGCAGCAATGTTGATCTGGCTCAACACTTGAGCGTGATAAAGTCCGCTACCGCCCACGCCTTGAGACGATATTTGCGATGACCCCCTTCCAGGAATTTGATGCCCAACTAGAAGACTGGAACCAGTTACGCACCAGCACCCCGTGCAGCGGACTGCTGATTGGCAACGGCGCCAGCATGGCCGTGTGGCATGATTTCTATTACGACTCGCTGTTTGAAAAAGCCAAAAGCGTGGCCGAAAAGCCGCTGAGCCAGACCGAACTCAGCGTGTTCGAGGCCCTCGGCACGCGCAATTTCGAACATGTGCTCAGCGCCCTGAAAACCGCAAGCAAGGTCAACAAGGCACTGGCCATCAACTCGGCCTCGCCGCGCAAACGCTACTACGCAATCAAGGAAGCCCTGATCAACTGCACCCAGGACGTGCACATCCCCTGGCGCCTGATGCAGCCCGAAACCCTGGCCTGCTGGAACGAAGAACTGGCGCGCTACGCCACGGTGTACTGCGCCAACTATGACCTGCTGGCACCCTGGGCCGTGATGCACGCACCCAAAGGTTTCAACGACCTGTTCGGTACCCCGCAGGCAACCTTTGAGCCTGCCGCGGCACTGGCCAAAAGCAGGACTACCCGTGTGCTGTACCTGCACGGCGCGCTGCACCTGGTGAAAAACCAGGAAGGCAAGGCGCGCAAGCTGGCAGCCAACCAACCCACATTGCTAAGCAACTTTGCGATCAACCACTCCATCAGCGCCCTGGACGACGTACCGCTGTTTGTCAGCGAAACCGGCAGCGAAGACAAGCGAAAATCCATTCGCCAGTCCGATTACCTGTCTTTTTGTCATGAGCAGTTGCTGACCCAGAAAGACGCGCTGTGCATCTTCGGCCACAGCTTGGGCGAGCAAGACCAGCACCTGATCGATGCCTTGCGCCAGGCACCGTTGAAAACCCTGTGCATCTCGATTTACCCGCGCAGCGAAGCCTTTATTCGCTTTCAGAAAAACCACTACACAGCGTTGTTTGCCGACAAGAAGCTTGAACTGCGCTTCTTTGATTCAAAAACCCATCCGTTGGGCGATACCAGGCACTCAGTACCTGTGGAACGGTAAACCTGTAGCCGCTGACGAGCAGCGGCAACAGGAAAAACTGCAACTGTGGGAGCGAGCCTGCTCGCGAAGGTCGTTCGCGAGCAGGCTCGCTCCCACAATAGGGTTTGATCTACAACAGAGTATCTACAGGGTTACAAGAGCACACATTCAGGTATCAAAATTTCTCTTTGATCACCGTGGTCGGGCCATTGTGCTTGACGCTGGCAATGCCCTTGTCCCGCGCGGCCTCCGAGGAGTACAGCTCGCTGGTGCCGATGATCTGGTGATTGGCCGCCTTCAGGTTGAAGTATGGCTTGCCGTCCTTGGCCACTTTCTTCTCGTAGCGCTCATCCAGCGGGCTGTTGACCTGCACCGAGGCGATCCCGCCCTTGGCCGCCGCCAGCGTGGTGTATTGCTCGCTGACCAGAATGGTTTCGGCATTCGCCGCCTTCAGTACAAACCGGAACTGCCCGCTGCTGGTCTTGCTCAACTCATACCAACCCGACATAGCCTTTCTCCCGAAATTAAAGGTTCCTGCACTTATTCAGTAAAGACCCCATGGGCTATTTATCCATTTATCGACAGGAATGAAGGAAACAGGAAATTTCAACGAGACAAATAGCAATGGTTATCGATACCATTCGCAGCTTATTTGCATCGCTGTGTCTATAAGGATCTTCATGTCTGGCCTTAAACCCGATCCGCCCGCGGCCGATCACTTTCGCGAGTTCTATACGCAAATTTTGCACTTTCTGCGCAAGCGTACCGACAACACCAGCGATGCAGCCGACATGACCCAGGATGTTTTCACCCAATGGCTGGGCTATCAGGACCGAGGCAAAATCGAACAGCCCCGGGCGTTTTTGTTCCAGATGGCGCGCAATCTGTTGCGCGATCACTGGCGTCGACAGCAAGTGCGACACGCCGCTCACGGCGAGCACAGTGAAAGTGAGGCCGAGCCCTTGAGCGATGACAGGGATGATCCGATGGTCGCAGCCCTGCGCCTGCAACGCCTTGAACAACTTAAAAGGGTAGTTGCAGAACTCTCGCCCAGACGTCGAGAAGCCCTTATGCTGCACCGTTTTGAAGGCTTGAGTCAGGCACAGATTGCCGAACGCATGGGGATATCCGTGAGCATGGTTGAAAAGCACATTGCCCAGGCCTTGCTGCACTGCAAGCAACATCTACAGCGGGACAGCGGCAAGGAGCAGACACAATGAGCCCTTTTCACACGGCCGGTGACGACAGCATCGATGAACAGGCCGCCAATTGGTTTGCACGCAACCGCAATACCCGCAACCAAGGCAGTTGCGAACAATTCAACGCCTGGCATGCCAACCCGAGTCATGCCCGGGCCTATACCGAATTTGAATCGTTGTGGGCCGACCTGGGAGAACTTGAACAGATCAACTCGCCGGTCCCCCTCCCTGCCAAGCCCCGGCGCGCACACTTTGCGCTAGCCACTGCTGCCGCCGTGCTCTGCGCCGTCTTTGCACTGAACCTGGGCGCCCCGGTGGCGCTGCATCAACAGCAGGTCAGCACACTGGCCCAAGGCGCCCGCACGATATTGCTACCCGACGGCAGCACCCTGAACGTGAATGCCAACACGCGCTTGAGCCTGGACTTCAGCGCCCACCAGCGTGACATCTATCTGGACCAGGGCCAGCTTTACATCGAGGTCGCGGCCAACAAGGAGCAGCCGTTGGTGGTGCATGCCGGGGAGGCGCGCATACGGGTGGTCGGCACGGGGTTCGATGTACGCCGCAGTTCGCGCCAATTGGTGGTCAGCGTGGCCCACGGCGAGGTTGCGTTCATCCCAGACCCCAGGTCAGCAATGCTGCTGGGTGCACAACAACGCGCCACCTGGGACTACAACAGGGGAGCACTCATAGAACAGACGTTGAGTGCGGGCGAAGTGGCGGGCTGGCGCAGCGGCCATCTGTCCTTTCGCAATCGCGAACTGGCCAGCCTGGTGGATGAACTGGACCTCTACCGCCCGGGCCTGATTCAGTTGGCCGACGGCCCGCTGACTGGCTACAAGGTTTCAGGCAACCTGGATGTCAGCGATCCACTGGCACTGGTCAAAGCCCTGCCCGCCCTGATCCCGGTAAAAACCGTGCTGCTGGACAGCGGTAAAATCCGTATCGAACCACGCTAAAAAACATATGCGAATATTTTACATTCGCATATGTGGTTTTTTCATTTTGCTGCGTCTTCCTCCGGTCTGCGTTGCTAACGCATGTCTTTTTGGCCTTTGTTGCCACACCGGGGGATTTCATGTTTCGCGCACCACATTGCTTCTCGCATTTGTACACCCGCCCGACACTGCTGGCGGCTTGCCTGGCGATCAGCCTGCAAGCCCACGCGGAGTCGATCCAACTGCAACTGCCAGCACAATCGCTGGCCAGTTCGCTGAGCGAGGTGGCACAGCAGGCAAAAATCCAGCTGCTGTTCGACGAAGCCCTGTTACGCAACGTGAAAGCCCCGGCACTCAGTGGCACCTTCGAGCCACAGGAAGCTATCCAGCGCCTGCTCAAAGACACCGACTTCAGCCTTGTGCAGATCGATCGCACCTACGTCGTGCGGCCCCGGGAGTCCGGCACCACCACCAGCAACAGCCTGGAGCTGGGCGCAGTCAGCGTGGTCGGCAACGGTAGCGAGGTCGACTCCAGCAACGTCGGCAAGTCGACCATGACCCAGGAGCAAATCAACCGCTATCAGGCCAATAACATCCCCAGCCTGCTCGCCACCCTGCCAGGCATCAACCTCGGCGGCTCGCTCAAGCCCGGTGGCCAGACCATCAATATCTGGGGCATGGGAGAAGCCGAAGACGTACAAATGACCGTCGATGGCGCGACCAAAAGCGGCTTTGAACGCTACAAACAGGGCACGATTTTTATCGAACCCGAGCTGATCAAACGCCTGGAAGTCGAAAAAGGCCCCCACGATATCCACACCGGCAATGGCGGTTTTGCCGGTGTTGTGCACATGGAAACCAAGGACGCGACCGACTTGCTCGAAGAGGGCAAGAACACCGGCGCCATGCTCAAATACGGCTACAGCAGCAACGACCATCAACAGGTCTACAGCGGCGCTGTTTACGGTCGCACCGAAGATGGTCGTGCCGACGCCCTGTTTTACTACACCAGGCGCGACGGCGACGATATGAAGCTGGCCGGTAAAATGCCCAACCCCGGCAATGTCTACCCGGTTAACCCGCAGCGTCTGCCCAATACGGCCCAGGACCTGGACGGACAACTGCTCAAGCTCAACTTGCACCTCAATGACGAACACAGTGTGGGCATGTCTTACTCGCGCTCGAACAACTATTTGTGGGTGCCCTTCTCGGCCGTCAGTTACCCGGCGCCACCCAGCCAGGCCAACATCGACAAATATGGCTACGACATAGCAGCGCGGCGCTACCTGTCCAACCGCTCGACGATCGACACCACCTGGTCGGCCAAATACAAATACGAACCCCTGGACAACCCGCTGGTGGATCTGGAGGTCAAGTACTCACACTCCAACACCGAGCAAACCGACAAGCGCGATGCCCAGGCCTTTACCCAGCCCACCAGCGGCGGGCGCAAGATGGAAACCGGCTACACCGATGACATGCTCCAGGTCGAGAACATCAGCCTGTTTGCCAGCGGCCCGCTGGACCATGCAGTGACCACCGGCGTGCAACTTCGCAAGCACCAGCGTGATGTGGACATGTGGATGCCGGGCGGTATCTACGACGTCGAAAAGTACAACTACGGCCACTACCAGCCCAACTTCATGCCCCGGGGCAAGGTCGACACCAACAGCTTCTATATTCAGGACGCCATCACCTGGGGTGACTTCACCCTCACGCCGTCCATGCGCTACGACCACGTACGCAATCGCGGCCAGGAAAACGACGCGCCGTACTATAACCACCCGGAGTTGGGTCACGACTACAGCGACAAAACCTACACCGGCTGGTCGCCTCGCCTGTCGGCCTTCTGGAAAATCACCCCGAAAACCGCCCTGTTCCTGGACTACAGCAAAACCTGGCGTGCCCCGGTGATTGACGAGCAGTACGAAGTACAAGGCGTCGGCAGCCGCACCTCCAGCAGCCTGGGCCTTGATCCGGAGCGCATCACCGGCTGGCGCGGCGGCAACATCACCACCTTCGACAAGATTTTTGGCGACAACGACCACGCCCTGGTGCGTACCACCCTGTTCCGCAACACCGTCGACGACGAGATTTTCAAGGCCACGGGGATAGGCTGCGCCGCGCAAACGCCCACTGTCAGCATGAGCGATGCGTGCGGGCCCAACATGCCCAACTACCGCAATATTGGCAGCGTGACGATCAAGGGCTTCGAAATTGAAAGTTTCTACGAATCCACCTACGTGTTCGGATCACTGTCATATGCATGGATGACCGGCAAACACCAAGGCGCCTACACCAACCCTTGGGGTCCCAACGTCTGGGCGCGTGACATACCCGCTCCCAAGTGGATTGCCGTACTGGGTACCAAGATCCCGAGCCTGGATGCCCGGATTGGCTGGAAGGGAGAATTCGTACGCAAGACCGACCGCTTGCCAAGCGATAACTACTACAGCAGCCCGATCAGTGCGCTGGGCGACCGCTACTGGGACCAGTTCCCCAACGACAGCTACAACGTGCAGGGCCTGTTTGCCAACTGGAAGCCGCAGCAGCCGTACCTCAAGGGCACCGAAGTCAACTTCACCCTGGACAACATGTTCAATAAAAACTATCAGCCGATGCTCAGTGGCGAAAACGCCTACAGCCAGGGCCGCAATGCCAAGATCAGCGTGACGCGGTTCTTCTGAGTTGGCTGATCCGGCAAACCCTCTGTAGGAGCGGGCTTGCTCGCGATTCCGCCGGCACGGTGTATCTGGCCGACCGCGCCGATGCCATCGCGGGCAAGCCCGGCTCCCACGGGTGTGTACCGCTCACACCCGCAAGCGCTATTGCGGGAGAGCGCGGCTACTGTTACGTGCTACCACACTCAACTCCGGCGCCTGCACCCGGCGCTGGCTCAAGTAGCGGGTGCAGCTCACGCGCAGGAACGAGGCAAAGTTGACTACTTCGCCGCGATAATCCATCACCTCTTCATAGAGCTTGGCCACCAACTGGTTGGTGGTCATGCCATCTGTTTCGGCGATTTCGCTGAGGATGTCCCAGAACTGGTTTTCCAGGCGCAAAGTGGTGACCACGCCGCAAATACGCAATGAGCGCGAACGTGACTCGTAAAGAATCGGGTCGGCTTTTACATACAGTTCACACATGGTCACGCCCTCTGCCTACAAAGTGATTTTGGTACCCAGCAAACCCAGGAATGCCGCCAGCCACGCCGGATGTGCCGGCCACGCAGGGGCTGTGGCCAGGTTGCCTTGCACATGGGCCTTGGTCACATCGATATCGATATAAGTCCCCCCCGCCAGCCGCACTTCCGGCGCACACGCCGGGTAAGCACTGCACTCACGGCCTTCCAGCGTGCCCGCAGCGGCCAGCAGTTGCGCACCATGGCACACTGCTGCAATTGGCTTGGCCGCCTTGTCGAAGTCACGCACTAGGTCCAGCACCTTTTCGTTCAGACGCAGGTATTCCGGCGCACGACCGCCCGGCACCAGCAGTGCGTCGTAATCGCTGGCTTTCACCTTGTCAAAGTCGAAATTCAGGGCAAACAAGTGCCCGGGCTTTTCGCTGTAAGTCTGGTCGCCTTCGAAGTCGTGGATGGCAGTGCGTACGGTCTGGCCTGCGGTTTTTCCCGGGCATACCGCATGAACCTGATGGCCGACCATCAACAGTGCCTGAAACGGCACCATCACTTCATAGTCTTCGACGTAATCGCCAACCAGCATCAGAATTTTTTTCGCTGCCATGGTGCGTGCTCCTGTGGGGTAAGACCTTGGGCCAGTAAGAGTAGCCAAGGTAACCCCTGAGCGCGCGGGCGGGTAATAGCCATGTACTACGTTCCCGCCAGAGCTGCTTACAGGCTTACTTCAGCAAACCGTCTGCCTGAAGCAGGGTTTCGAGGCAGTGTTCCTGAATGTTGTAGAACGCCTTGAGTTCCTGGATTTTCACCAACAACTGCGCTGGATCGGAAGGTCCGGCACGTTTGACCGCGAGGATCATCTTGTTTTTATTGGTATGTTCCAGCGAGATAAACTCGAACACCTTGGTGTCATAGCCGCAGGCTTCGAGGTACAGCGCGCGCAGGCTGTCGGTGACCATTTCGGCCTGCTGGCCCAGGTGCAGGCCGTATTGCAGCATCGGCTTGAGCAGCGCCGGGCTCTGGATTTGCAGGCGGATCTGTTTATGACAGCACGGCGAGCACATGATGATTGCCGCCCCGGAGCGAATGCCCATATGAATGGCGTAGTCGGTGGCAATATCACAGGCATGCAGGGCGATCATCACATCGATCGGGGTGGGTGCAAAACTGCGCACATCGCCGTGCTGGAAGGTCAGGCCCGGGTGCTCCAGACGCTGGGCGGCGTTATTGCACAGCGTGACCATGTCTTCACGCAGCTCAACCCCGGTCACCAGGCCTTCGGCTTGCAGGCTGTGACGCAGGTAATCGTGAATGGCAAACGTCAGGTAACCCTTGCCCGAACCGAAATCCACCACCTTGACCGGCTGATCGAGCTTGAGCGGTGAGCTGCTCAGGGCGTGGGAAAACACCTCGATAAACTTGTTGATCTGCTTCCACTTGCGCGACATCGCCGGGATCAGTTCTTGCTGCTTGTTGGTGACACCCAGATCCGCCAGAAACGGCCGGGTCAGGTCCAGAAAGCGATTTTTCTCACGATTGTGCTCAGCCGACGGCACTTCGCGCTCTTGCTGGCTTTTGCCTTTGAACAGAGAGCTTTTACCCTTTTTGCTGTATTCAAGCTGCACTTCGTCGGTCAGGGTCAGCAGGTGGGCATTTTTGAACGCTTCGGGCAGCAGACCGGCAATGATCGCCACGCCTTCGTCCAGCGGGAAATTCTTGGTGATATCGCGGGTTTTATAGCGATATACAAAGGACAGGCAAGGCTGCTCCTTGACTGTTACCTGCTTGATGATCACCCGCTGCAATTCAGCCTCGGGGCCCACGTATTTGGCCAGCACCAGCTTGATAAAGGAATTCTGGGCCAGACCGGTTTCCAGCAGGTTCAAAAATTGCGCACGATGATCCGGCACAGACGCGGCGGTGGTAGCAGTCACTGACATTGAAAAAGGTGCCTCGGGGGTGCAGGAGGGAAAATCAGAAAACGAATGGCAGGTATTTTAGGCGTGTTGGGCGCTCAGGGCACGGGGTAATTTCATACGGGCACGGACAGTGGCGGGTATGCAGACCTTGCCAACAATTATAAATGGTTTGTGATGTGAAAAATAATTGCAGCTCATATGAGTAGAACAGTAAGAATGCCGGCCGGCGCTCATTACAAAACACACCAATCGTTAAACCGGGATATACTATATTGTCTCGATGAATGATCGTATCTTGACCGAACATCTGTCCGCCCGCACAAGCGCCTAACACAGCAATTTTAAAATCATGCAATACCAGAATTCGCTCCAACACACGGGTTAAAAAACTCCAAGGCTTATTCCCCCTCAACTCCTCAAGGCGTGACTGAACTAGCGAGCGACCCTTACCTGCAATAATACCGATTCCAAATACCACACCTGAACATGAAAAAACCGCAATAACTTAAAGCCAGGCACGACAACACAATCGCAAGGTAATTACCACCATTGTTATATCGCACCCACCACTCAATCTGCTTACGACTCACCATCAATCGAAGTTCATCATCATACACAGCCCATACAAATTCACTCTCACCACTAGCATCTACAGCCACCCACAACTTTTTATGCTTCCGAACATCCAACAACCTTGCATCCTCACTGGAGAACTCAACCCTGTACTTATAACCCCCTTCATCTTGCCCCACAGTAAAATACAAAAAAGCTGACGACTTCGACCGATCCAAAGGATGGGTAACATATGCGCTGCGCAGCACCAACTTTTTCGGTTCCGGCGGCACTTCCACCCTCGCATCCCACATCATCACACCAAGCCCCAGCATAAACAGGCAACTCAACGCCATCACAACCAAATCCACACGGGTCGCCACATAATCAAGCGGTATATACAAAGACAGCTTTTTCATCCTCACCTCTTGCGCACTTGATCTAAAAATAAACTTCAACACCTGACATAGCAACCCTACCGATGTAGGGGGCCCGCAAGCCCATATTAACCTTCACCCATACGGCCAATCTCCACTACTAACTCCATACGACTTCCGACACTGTACTTGCGCAGCAATGAAGACACATGATCCCGTACCGTAAAACCACTAATACGCAACTGTTGCGCTATCTTCTTGTTCGTGCGCCCCTGCAAAAGCAAATCAAGCACTTCTTTCTCCCTGTGCGCAAGCTTCAATCCTTTTCTCCCAAACTATTTAATTTCTCACGGAAAAGCACCCTACAAAAACGCTCAAACACAACCTAGCCATCATTCAAAAAAATGACAACACAGTTTTTCACAACAATGAAAATTATAATCAGAAGAAATTTATATCGCGACCCAGCAAGAACTTACTTACGGGCAGACAAGAATAAAACCATAAAGATAACTTTACAAAAGCCCGACACTTCTCATCAAAGTGTCGGAAACATCAAAGCCACTAAGAAAATGATTACAACATCACCAACCGATTCGGCAGTTGGTTGCGCGCTTGGGTTTTGGGTATGTGCTGTGCGAGCACTTCAGCGCAGGCATCGATGCAAGTGATAAAACCTTCTGCCGTATGCCCCAACGCCACGCGGCGTACGAAATCGCTGACGATAGTGCCCCAGTCACTGTCGTCCAGATGGCGGGATATCCCTTCATCCACCAGTATTTCGACATAACGTTCAGCTTCACTGACAAAAATCAGTACACCCGTGCGCCCAGCAGTGTGGTGCAGTTTTTGTTCGAGAAACTGGCGCCGGGCCAGGTTACTCGCACGCCAATGCCTCACACGGGGCGGAATCAGGCGAGTGGTGATGGCCGGGATGCGAAAGATCAGGCTAAGAAAGACAAAGCTGGCCCATTGCAGCATCAGCAGAGTGTAAGTCGCCAGGCCGCTGTTCAAGAAGTGCACCACGGCCGGCAGCACCAAGGCAATCAGGCTGGCCCATAGCAAGGGGATGTAGCTGTAATCATCGGCACGGGGAGCCAGCACGGTGACGATTTCGGCGTCGGTGTGCTGTTCGGCACGGGTGACCGCGTCTTCGACCTGCCGTTGTTGCTCGGGGGTTAATAAAGCCATAAGTCTCGTACTCGTTAAAAAGTGAATTACCAGCCACCAGAGGCTCCGCCGCCGCCGAAGCTGCCACCACC
>NZ_WIVQ01000150.1:0-6593 GCF_009600545.1 Pseudomonas sp. FSL R10-1339
CAGCTGTCACCGGTAGAGTTTGAAAAGCGTTACGCAGCGAGCCTGGAGAGTGTCTAGGAAACCCGGGGCGATTCAGTGCATAACCGCTATGAGGGTGGCGGGACCGCTTGCAAGCCCTTCAAGAGCAACTCACCCTACGGCGTCTCACACTTATCCGAGTCAACCCATAAGGAAGAACGCAATGTTCACGAGGAGCCTATTGCTGAGTTTTTGCGCTGTGTTACTGGTTGGCTGCACGGGAAGGGGATTTCAACCGCCGGCTCCTGATTACACAAAATGGTACAAGGAGGGCGTATCGCAGACCGGGATCATTGCTGCGATGCGTGCGTGCGGATATACCAATGTTGATGGCGCGGGAGACAGGTCGCCAATCGATGTGAGGTTACTGAACTTCTATTGCATGAAAGACGCAGGCTACAAACGCAAAGATAACTTGGACATGTGCAAGCTCGGTCGTATTGGCGAATCGCCGGTGTGCGACGGCCGCCGTTAATCCATCACCAAAAGGACACAGGGAATGAACAATCTACGCAACGGACTGTATGGCACAGCATTGGTGTTGGCTGCAGTGTGCCAAGACCATGACCTTTGTGCCTCGGCCTGGCGTGGACTACATGGTGCAGGCCACCATGTCGGCGGACTGTTCGTTCCAGCTGGATGAATTGGAGGCGGGCGGCAAGCAGTGGGCGATGGTCCAACCGCAGCCAGCAGGGAAGGTGTCGATGTGCAACGCGATTGATAACTTCTAGCCGGAAATCTGCGCGGGTTGAATGCTGCGCGTAAAGTTCTTCAAAACACACGCCAACACCATAGGGGGAGATGGGCAAACAGTTATTGCTGACATCTGCGCTGCTAAGCGCTCTCGATACCATGCCGGCATTCCTTGTCCGGGACATGGTATCGATGTAGCTCTCTCACATACGTACGATGGGCGCCATTAAAAACGCCATTGATGACGTAGTAAAGATCACTATCAATTCTTATTTTTTACAATAAAATCAGATAGTTGAAAACAAACCTCACTCCCACTCAATCGTTGCCGGCGGCTTGCTCGACACGTCATAAGTTACGCGGGAGATGCCTTCGATTTCGTTGATGATCCGGCCGCTGACGGTTTCCAGCAGTTCGTAAGGCAGATGAGCCCAACGCGCGGTCATGAAGTCGATGGTTTCTACGGCACGCAGGGCAACTACCCAGGCGTAACGACGGCCATCGCCTACAACACCAACCGATTTAACCGGCTGGAACACTACAAATGCCTGGCTCACTTTGTGGTACCAGTCAGCCTTGCGCAGCTCTTCGATAAAGATGTGGTCAGCACGACGCAGGATGTCGGCGTATTCCTTTTTCACTTCACCCAGGATGCGCACGCCCAGACCCGGGCCCGGGAACGGGTGACGGTAGACCATGTCGTACGGCAGGCCCAGTTCCAGACCCAGACGACGGACTTCGTCCTTGAACAGCTCACGCAGCGGTTCAACCAGCTTGAGGTTCATTTCGTCCGGCAGGCCGCCCACGTTGTGGTGCGACTTGATGACGTGAGCCTTGCCGCTCTTGGCGCCAGCCGACTCGATCACGTCCGGGTAGATGGTGCCCTGGGCCAGGTACTTGATGTTTTCCAGCTTGCAGGATTCGGCATCGAACACGTCGATAAAGGTACGGCCGATGATCTTGCGCTTTTTCTCCGGGTCGCTTTCGCCAGCCAGGTTGTTCAGGAACTGGTCGGCAGCGTTGGCGCGGATCACCTTGACGCCCATGTTCTCGGCGAACATGGCCATCACTTGCTCACCTTCGTGCAGGCGCAGCAGGCCGTTGTCCACGAATACGCAGGTCAACTGGTCGCCGATGGCCTTGTGCAGCAAAGCTGCTACTACCGAGGAGTCAACGCCGCCGGACAAGCCCAGCAATACGTTGTCGGTACCAACCTGGGCACGGATGTTGGCAATCGCGTCTTCGGCGATTTTCGACGGCGTCCACAGGGCTTCGCAGCCGCAGATGTCGAGGATAAAGCGCGACAGGATGCGGCCACCCTGTTTGGTGTGGGTCACTTCCGGATGGAACTGCACGCCGTAGTAGCCGCGCTCGTCGCTGAACATGCCGGCAATCGGGCAGCTTGGAGTGCTGGCCAGAATGTGGAAGTCGGACGGCATTTTGGTGACCTTGTCACCGTGGCTCATCCACACGTCCAGACCGAACAGGCCGTCGGCATCGATATGGTCTTCGATGCCGTCCAGCAGGCGGCTTTTGCCAACCACGTCGACGCGGGCATAACCGAACTCGCGCAGCTCGGAACCTTCAACCTTGCCGCCCAGTTGCTCGGCCATGGTCTGCATGCCGTAGCAGATACCGAAAACCGGTACGCCCAGGTCAAATACAGCTTGTGGGGCGCGCGGGCTGCCGGCTTCGTGTACCGACTCCGGGCCACCGGCCAGGATGATGCCTTTAGGGGCGAATTCGCGGATCGCTGCGTCGTCCATGTCGAACGGGTGCAGTTCGCAGTAAACGCCGATTTCGCGCACGCGGCGGGCGATCAGCTGGGTGTACTGGGAACCGAAGTCCAGGATCAGGATGCGGTGAGCGTGAATGTCGAGGGCCATGACAAAATCTCGATTAATTTCAGAAACGACACGGGGCTGAATCAAACAGCCCCGGTGACTTAATTCGTATCGCACCCGGGTGTGAACCCGGGTGCGACCACTATCAACCTACGCGATAGTTGGGTGCTTCCTTGGTGATCTGCACGTCGTGGACGTGGGATTCAGCCATGCCAGCGCCGGTGATACGCACGAACTCGGGCTTGGTACGCATTTGTTCGATGTCGGCACAGCCGGTGTAACCCATCGAAGAACGCAGACCGCCCATCAGTTGGTGAATAATCGCCGTCAGCGAGCCTTTGTACGCCACGCGACCTTCAATACCTTCCGGCACCAGCTTCTCGGCACCCGCGGAGGAGTCCTGGAAGTAACGGTCAGAGGAGCCCTGGGATTGCGACATCGCACCCAGCGAACCCATGCCGCGGTAAGCCTTGTACGAACGGCCCTGGTACAGCTCGATTTCGCCCGGTGCTTCTTCAGTACCGGCAAACATCGAACCCATCATCACGCAGGAAGCACCGGCAACGATGGCCTTGGACAGGTCACCCGAAAAACGGATGCCGCCGTCGGCGATCAGAGGTACGCCAGTGCCTTCAAGGGCAGCGGCCACATTGGCAATCGCGCTGATTTGCGGAACGCCAACACCGGCAACGATACGGGTGGTGCAGATCGAGCCCGGGCCGATACCGACTTTAACTGCGTCAGCGCCGGCTTCAGCCAGGGCCAGGGCAGCAGCGCCAGTGGCGATGTTGCCGCCAATGACCTGAACTTCAGGGAAGTTCTGCTTGACCCAGCGAACGCGGTCGATCACGCCTTTGGAGTGACCATGAGCGGTGTCGACTACCACCACGTCAACGCCGGCAGCCACGAGGGCGGCCACGCGATCAGCGGTGTCCTTGCCGGTACCGACCGCAGCGCCTACGCGCAGACGACCCTGGTCGTCCTTGCTGGCCAACGGGTAAGCCTTGGCTTTTTCGATGTCGTTAACGGTCATCATGCCCTTGAGGGCAAAGTTGTCGTCGACGATCAGCACGCGCTCGATACGGTGCTTGTGCAACAGCTCGCGGGCTTCTTCCTTGTCGGCGCCTTCCTTGACCGTAACCAGACGCTCTTTAGGCGTCATCACGTCACGAACGGTAGCTTCCAGACGGTTTTCAAAGCGTACGTCACGGGATGTCACGATGCCGACCAGGTCGCCATTGTGCAGTACCGGAACGCCGGAGATATTGTGCTGGCGGGTCAGCTCAAGCAGCTCACGTACCGTGGCATCAGCCTCGATAGTGATCGGCTCTTTAACCACGCCGGCTTCGAAACGCTTGACCTTGCGAACTTCGTGAGCTTGCTGCTCGATGGTCATGTTCTTGTGGATGATACCGATACCGCCTTCCTGAGCCATGGCGATTGCCAGACGGGCTTCAGTTACGGTGTCCATTGCAGCGGAAACCAGCGGAATATTCAGTTCAATGCCACGGGTCAAACGAGTCTTTAAATTGACTTCGTTCGGGAGAACCTCGGAATAACCGGGGACGAGAAGGATGTCATCGAATGTGAGTGCTTCTTGGCTGATACGCAGCATCGCTGGGGCTCCCGAGCGGGAAAATGGAAGCGCGCCATTGTACTCAAAACCCCTGGATCTCTCAACGGAAACCTTTAGAGAGTTTTGCGCTAAGGGCCAATGATTAGCTGACTTTGAAGGCAGAAATTGAACCGTAGCAGCTGCCGAAGGCTGCGTCCGGCGGTGTAGCCGTCGTAAATCCATAGCACGCGTTTTTTCAGCTGAACCGCGTGCCCCGGACTTACGATCGCTTCGCAATCGAACGCAGCCTCGTTCCTTCGGCAGCTGCTACGGAATTTTCACCTCAGAGTTCGACTTTCACCCACGCCACCGGCTGGTCGAGCCAGTCGGCGAACTCGTCGAGAAAGCTTTGCTTGAATCCAGCCTCGGCCCAGTTATTGAAAATAAACCCAAGGTTGGAAAACGCACACGGCTGTAAAAACAGAAAACCGTTGATGTCGTCTTCGTGGGCGCACAGCGGACAGATGAAGTTGTCGGTACGCCCCGGCATCCAGTCTTCGAGGCTTTCAAACAGTGCCTCGCCCACTTCCTTGCGGCACTCGGCGCAACCGGCTTCTTCAAGAAAACCTTTGGCCGGTGTGTAGATGCAGCGCTTGGTGATGATCTCCAGGCCATTGACCGGCTGCCCGAAAGGCAGCGCCTCGGGGTACAGCACCACTTCACGGGCACCGGGGGCGATGGCGTAGGCCATGCCATTGCCAGTACGGCCGCAGGTGGTGAGCTCTTCTTCGATGATGTTCTTGCGCACCAGCCAGCGCACGATGGCCAGGGCACGCGGCTCATGCACCGGCAAGGTGGAGATTTTTGGAACGATGATGCTTTGCGAGTTCATGGGGTACGGCACATATGGATAAGAGCGACTACAGGGTTCAGCCACGCAGTTTAACTCAGGTAACGCGCAATCAGCGCAATGCCGCTGGCCAGCACCAGCCACGTTACCAGCCGCACAAACGCCTCGCGGGACAATTTGCGCGTCAGCCGGCGGCCAACCCACAGTCCCATTGCCATCGCCGGCAACAGGCAGGCGCCAAGCAACAACAGCTCGCCATCGGCATACACACCGGCAAGCACGAACAACGTAAGACGCACCACGGTGCTGCAACTGATCAACGCACTCTGGGTGGCGCGGGCAGCGTCTTTGGGCAAGCGGGCATTCAGATAAAGCGCATACAAAAAACCGCCACTGCCAAACAGCGCACCAAACAACCCGCCGGTGATACCCGTGGGGATGGCCCAACCGGCAGCGAGCCGTGCCGGCTTCACCTTCACCGCCAAACTGTACAAGGCGTAAGCGGTGATAAAAACCCCCATCAACAGCAACAACAGGTCGGATTTAAGGTTCAGCAAAAACACCACGCCCACCACACAGCCGATCGCCATGCACGGCAGCAAGCGCAGCAACTCGGATCGCACCACATCCCGGCGCGACGGCAGCCAGTTACCAAAGGCCGCCACAAAATCCAGCAGCACCAGCAGCGGGATGATTTTCGACAGCGGCAGGCACAGAATCAGGATCGGCCCGGCCACCAGCGCCGTGCCGAACCCGGCCACACCAAAGACGATATAGGCCAGGGCAATGGCCAGCTCCAGCAGCACCCACTCACCACCACTAAACGGCAAATCCATTGCTCTGCTTCCTTGTTTTTAGTGCGCAGACTTCTATCAGACAGGTGCAGTGATAACAATCCGCCCTTATGATGACCCGCATGATTAAAGACCCCTTTGCAAGACTCAATCTCGACCGGGAAGTCCTGACCGTCAGCCAGCTCAATGGCCGGGCGCGGGTGCTGCTCGAAGACGTGTTCAGCAATATCTGGGTAGAAGGCGAAATCTCCAACCTCGCCCGCCCGGCCTCTGGCCACGTATATTTCACCCTCAAGGACAGCGGCGCCCAGGTGCGTTGTGCGCTGTTTCGCAATAACGCTGCGCGGGTTCGTCAGGCGCTCAAGGATGGCCTGGCGGTCAAGGTGCGCGGCAAGGTCTCGCTGTTTGAAGGCCGTGGCGATTACCAGTTGATCCTCGACACTGTAGAACCCGCCGGCGACGGCGCACTGCGCCTGGCCTTCGATGCACTCAAGGAAAAGCTCGGCGCCGAAGGCCTGTTCAGCCCCGAACGCAAGGTCGCCCTGCCCGCTCACCCGCAGCGCATCGGTATTGTCAGCTCGCCCACCGGCGCGGTGATTCGCGACATCATCAGCGTGTTCCGCCGCCGTGCGCCACAAGTCGAACTGACCCTGATCCCCACCGCCGTTCAAGGCCGCGAAGCCACGGCGCAAATCGTCCGTGCCCTCAAGCTGGCCGATGCACGGGGCTTTGACGCACTGATCCTGGCCCGCGGCGGCGGCTCGCTGGAAGACCTGTGGTGTTTCAACGAAGAAGCCGTGGCTCGCGCCATCGATGCCTGCGTTACCCCTGTCGTCAGT
>NZ_WIVQ01000151.1:0-6250 GCF_009600545.1 Pseudomonas sp. FSL R10-1339
TGGCTCATGACGCACTCGGGGCAGGTGGTGAGGCTGTATTTCAGCATACTTGGAGACTTGTTCGGAGTTTCCCTAAGTCGTCCAACGTGTATGGATCGGCCTGCCACTCGGTAACGATCCAATGGGAGTTGATCGGGTTCTTGCAGATCAAGCCGGAATAGCCTCGGTCTGCTCCCAGTAGGTTACACAATGCCGCTTCGATGGCCGCAGCGTAGCGTAAAGGGGCTGTTTTGGCGTCGATTGCAGTTCGGATAGGGGTTTGTAGCAGGTAGAGCAAATGGGCGTGCCCATTGGCCGGATTTCGAGCGATTAGGTTAGGGGCTGGTGCTCCTACGTCATCTCAGTACAGCCCCGCGTTGGTCTTGTCCAGATCGAAAACCATCCAATATCTATGCGTTGGGCCGTTCGGCTGTATAAGTCGTGCAAGTTTTGCTTTTTCTTTTTTGTTGATTTTTAAACCGCTGATTAAATCATCGGTGTGATAAGGTCTCTTTGGTAAGTAGTCCTCAAATAGCTTTATACATCCCATTGTTTTCCTCTTCTAATTGGTTGTTTAGAAAAAGAAAACCTTGAAAGATGACTTGACAATAAACTTTTTGATGATTAAATGAGTGTGTTGATTAAAGTTTTTTAAAATTTTATTGTAGTATCCTTAGCCACCTTACCGGGTGGTTTTATTTTTCTGCTCCTTTCAAGTTGCCACACTTTCGAAGTTTGTCAAACTTAGATGGTAAAAAACCCGCTTAGTCGCGGGTTTTTTATTGGCATAAAAAAGCCTGCACGATGCAGGCAAAGGGAAATGGAAATTACACTACCGCCTGTAAGTGGTGAGTTTGTACTGTGGTTTGTGTTGAAAATCAATGCTGCCTATCAATTAGACTGAAAGATATGAGCTTTTTCATTCAAGAAATTATTTTTTTTGCCGATACAGCAAGTACTGATTTATTACGTCTTGGGTTTAGGAGCGGTCGATGAATATTAGAAGTATGAACATTGGTAGTCGAGCCGGTATTGGGTTCACAATTATCGCATTACTCGTTTTGGTTATGGGAGGGATCGCTTTATTCCAAGCATACCAAATGGACGATGCAGCTGCCGAAATTCGTAATGAGTGGTTGCCAGCAGTCGAGGCTGTGGGAGAGGTTGGGAGTAGTTTAGGGCGAGCCAGAGCACTGACTTTACGAACGTTGATTTTGGAGGAGAAATCCGAACTAAATACTACCGTTGATCTGGTTAGAAGTATAAACCAAGATGTTGCTATGAGCTTGAAAGGTTATGAAAAGGAAATAGATGACTCTGAGGATCGTCAGATTTTCGAGAAATTTAAAACCTCATACGAAAAGTACCTTTCTGTTCAGCGTCAGATTTTAGAAGGAGTTTTGTCTTCACCTGAAAGGGCTGACGAAATTAAGATGGCAAATGGACCTTTGGCTGATGATGCTGATCAAATGATGGTTTTTTTAAATCAGTTGATTAAGTTTAATGAGAAAGGTGCTGTTTATGCTGCTGATCAAACAAATAAAGTATTTAATGCTGCTGTTTTCATGATTGTTGTCGCGTTGATTATTATTTTGATACTGATGATTGTAATCGCGGTGATTCTTACTCGGAGTATCGTTTCTCCTTTGGCTGAAGCGGTGGTAGTTGCAGATAGAATTGCCGATGGTGATTTAACTCAACGAATCAAGATAAATGGTTCTGACGAGCCTGCACACCTGCTAATTGCATTGAAAAAAATGCAGATTAGCTTGCATGATACGATTAAAAGAATCTCCGAATCATCAAATATGCTGGCTTCTGCTTCTGAAGAGTTACATGCGGTGACGGAGGATACTAATCGAGGACTCAACCAGCAAAGTGCAGAAATCGACCAAGCCGCTACAGCGGTAAATGAGATGACAGCGGCGGTTGAGGAAGTGGCTCGTAACGCTGTAAATACTGCCGATGATTCTAAAGCTGCTGATAAAAGCACCTATCAAGGCCGTGAAAAGGTTAGTCAGACTTTGGAGTCCATTAATAAACTCGTTGGTAATATCTCTGATACTTCGTCTGAAGTTAAAATTTTGGCACAGAGTGCCGGTGAAATTAGTCAAGTACTGGTAGTAATTCGCTCAATTGCTGAGCAAACAAACTTGCTGGCACTTAATGCTGCCATCGAAGCTGCTAGGGCTGGCGATGCTGGTCGTGGCTTTGCTGTTGTAGCGGATGAGGTACGTGCGTTGGCTCATAGAACCCAACAATCGACAGCTGAAATAGAACAAATGATTGAAGGTATTCAATCAGGTACAGGCCGTGCAGTTGATGCTATGAATGAGAGCCAAGACCGTGCTAATGGCACGTTAGTGGTTGCTCGGGAAGCTAATGATGCTCTTGAGGTAATTAGTGAAGCAATTACCTCAATCAACCAGAAAAACTTGGTTATTGCCAGTGCTTCGGAAGAGCAGGCACAGGTTGCCCGTGAAGTTGACAGAAATTTGGTTAATATTAGGGATTTGTCAATGCAAACGTCTGCGGGGGCTAACCAAACCAATGCGGCTAGTCAAGAGCTTTCGCGTCTTGCGGTAGATTTGCATTCTATGGTTTCAAAATTTAGGCTTTAAAAGCAAGATGACGCTCGCAAATTATTTATAAGCCCCTTTTAGGGGCTTTTTTTATGAGTTAGCTATATGGGTCATAAGGGTCTTGAAATGGGCTTGGTGGCTTGAGTTTTAGCAGTCTTCTCTTTCTGGCTTCTTTCGCCTGCAGGGCTTCCTCCTTGTCAAACTCAACAACTTGTTTTCTTGTGAACGTGTCGGATGCCAAAAGTTTCACTTTATCTGTAAATCCTAACTCCACTTTGGCATGGTCTAATCCTTGTTCTTTTAGTTGTTCCCCAACGTTAAATAGGTAATCCTTTCGTTTCTCTGAACCCAAGCGGCTTGCCATTTTATATGTGTTTTCTCTTAATCTCTTATAGAATTGCTCTGGATTTTCATCAAGCCTTTTGGCTTCAAGTATTCGATCAACCAGAATGTCAAATTTTTTGATTAATGGTTCAAGCTCTTCCTCGTAGACCTTAATCGCTTTTTCTAATACTGATTTTCTTTCGGTATCCTCTTCTATTTTCTTCCTTAGCTCGCGTAGTTCTTTGGTCATTTTTTCTTTGGTGGATTTGAAATTTATCTTTAGCTGTTCGGTTTTGTTCGTCTTCTCGGTTATGTCCTCGGACAGTATTTGCCTATGGTGGTCGAGCTTCGCATTTTCTTTTTGCTGCTCTGTGGCGTGCATCTCTAAGTTTTGGATTTTATTCTGGTATGTTGAAACAGTATTTTGAAGCTCGCTTATCGTGGTGTTAAGCGTGACGACATTCGTTTTTTGCTCGGTCAGCTCTTCTTTCTTCTGTGTAAGCTCCTGCTCAAGTTTCTCTACTTGTCTGGTGTAATAGTTATGGCTTCGCTCGCTCTTGGGCTTCTTGGCCTCCTGCTCAATCTTGCTTAGGAATTCTTTGTTATCCTTGGTTTTAGGTAGGAATTTGGCTTGTAAGCCATATGGAGCGGCTAAGCTGTTAAAGTGCTCGTAAAAGGCCGCCTGCATTACTTTTGACTTCCATGACTCGCGTTCTCGGATAAACCTATGGTTTTGCTTTTCTTCGCTACGGTTGGGAAGTTTGAAGTCTTCTAATGTTGGCGGTTCGGATATATTATCAAGGCGAGCCTTATTCTTCGCGTAATATTGCGATGCGAACTCAAACTCCTGAGCTGAAAAATCATATTTCCCAGTTTTAGTATTTTGAAGGTCAAGGAAGGCGTGGACGTGGTTTGTCGTTTCATCCAAGTGACTGAATGAAAATAGAATGTCATTGTTGGGAAAATTCTTCTGGTAGAACTGGTGCAGTGCTTTCTGCAGTAGGTCAGTGTAAGCCTTAGTTATTGCCAATTGGTTGGGTTCAGGGATTACAAGGATGATCTCTTTAACCCTGTTGACCGTCCTTGATACGGTTCGATTTGGTGCGTTTTGCTCGATCTCTCGCTTCTTGGTGGTGTAGTTCTCTAGAAGGTCGATACGCTGAGCTACACGGCTGATTTTGTGTTGATTGAGTAGGGCGGCGTAGTCTCCGACTACCAACGGCCTTTCTCCCTCCATTACCGATGTGACGTATTCTTTTATTTGGGTGGGTTCGGTTGCGTTGATGAATTTCACCAGCTTTGATTTTAGTTTTCGGAGCTTTTCTTTTTCTGCTGCTATCTCGTCAGTCGCTTCTGTTGCTTTGAGTTTGGTTTGTAGTTGGTCGTTGAAGTCGGCCAGCAATTGCTCTGCCAGTTCCCTTGTTAATACCTGTTCAACGCCACCAATAATGGCTATATTGGGGTGCGGTGGGTTGGGGTTGAATTCAAAGTCGTCATACTCGTTTTGGTCCAGCCTAAGCGAGTGTTTCAACGAGCTATCCAGCCCATTCAGGTTTGAATAGTTTCTGTCTCTTTTAGTCAGCGTAATTATCTGCAAATTGGTATCATTCATTTTATCCTCAGTGGTGGGTTGGTTTTTGCTCTTGGCTTTTGCTTCTGTCCTGCCGACTAGGCACCTGCGTTAACCGTCACATCTTTTGCGTAGCAAAAGTGGGATGGTTAACATAGCAGGTATGCTTTTAAGGGCTTCTTTTAAAACTTGAACCATATACAAATATTTAACCACATAAAAAATGTATATCAAGCATGATGGTGTAGGTTTGGTTTTGTATGGGGTGGTTGGTTGGGTGTGCGTGCGTGCGGAATAGTAGTCTTTATTATTGTTATCTAATATATTTGATATCTATATATTGATAACTAAAGACGCGGGTGTGCGTGTGCGTACACATGAGGCGTGTGCAGGGGAGTGCATTATGCGAGGGAAACGGAACGTCAAAAGCTCTTCTGGTGGGTAAGAGCTTAGGAGTATTTAATTGTTGTTCTGGATTTTAACGTGTAACGCTTGCGATTTTAAGATTTTATCTCGTATTTTAGTTTTGATATCGCATCGTGTTTTTGCTTCGGGCTTGGCCCTGCACTGTATACATCAAACGTGACCGTTCCTGTTTCATGTCCGACGATTGAGGCAATGAGTATTCCCGGCACGTCTGCACGTTGTAATTGCGTGATAACGGTCTTGCGGAAGCTGTGGAATACAAACTGGCTATTATAGTTGAGGCTGGTCTTTAATCGCCCGAATTGCTTACTGAGAGCGTCTGAGCGGTTGCCGTATTTATTTCCTGCAGGTGACTCAATCAAGAAATCGTCTTTTGAATTACGGATCAACCTTTCTACGGTGTCCTGTATCGCCGGATGTATCGGGGTGTGTCGCTCGCTGGCGGCAGTCTTTCCATCGTAGAAGTAGAAGCATTTAATCCCTTCTTCGGTCACGATATCTTGGGCTTGAAGTTGGCAAAGCTCTTCAATACGTGCTCCGGTGTAAGCACCTAAAAGGATGAGATCTGTAAGGGTTTCGCGGTTTTTGGTGGCTTTTGCTGCGTCATAGAGCTTTGTAACGTCTTCTGGTGTGAATGCCTTTCTTTCCATTGATCCATCGTTCCTTTTGCTGCGGTTGACTGGGAAATCGTGCTTTTCAAAGGGGGATTGCTGGTCGCGGTGCAGTTTTTTGAAATTTTCGTCGTGTTTAACGGCCCACTTCCAAAAACTTGACCCTGCGAATAGGTATTGTTTTTTGGTCTTAATGGATAGGTCGAGGGTATCGAGATAGCTGGCAATGCTTTCGTGGTTGAGGTCGCGTTGCTCTGCCTCAAGCCACGCCCCCCATCATTTTCAAGCGATTAGCCTGCGTATCTACTGTCTTTTGAATAATGCCCTTGGTCTTGGTCTGATAGGCTTCAAATGAGGCTATTCTGTTAGTTGTGATAGGGGATTTGATTTTGTAGTTACTTGGGTTGTCGAGAATGGAGCGGATTTCGTCGATATTGCTGACGCTAATGGCATGCCCTGCGGTTATCTCATAATGCTCGACGGTTTTTTGTAGGTGGGTGTAATCATTGATTCGCTCGACCTTACGTTCGAGTGGGATATTTTCACCCAACGCGTACCATTTCTCTTTGAAAAGTTGGTATTCGAGGAAAGGTTTTTGCTTGTAAAGATCAACCTTGGCGTTCTGGGCTTTGCCATCCATGGCATTGGAGCATTACGTCGATGATAAAAGAACCGAGTTCGTCTAAGGAAACTCCGAACAAGTCTCCAAGTATGCTGAAATACAGCCTCACCACCTGCCCCGAGTGCGTCATGAGCCA
>NZ_WIVQ01000152.1:0-6209 GCF_009600545.1 Pseudomonas sp. FSL R10-1339
GGGTCTTGTCGCTGCTCGGCGCCCTGAGCTGCCCGGCCATGGCCGCCGCCAACCCGGCCAATGCTCAAGTCACCCAGGCGCCGAGCAGCGACAAGACCCAGGATCATCACGACTTTCACGGCCAGCACCAAAATGGCATTGTCACCCCGCGCCCGGCCGCCGGTATGCTGGTGGCCTTTGATGTACTGGCCACGGACCGCGAAGGTCTCGAACGCCTGCTGCGCACTCTGAATGAGCGCATCGCCTTCCTGATGAAAGGCGGCCCGGTCGCCCAGGTCGATCCGAAGCTGCCGCCGGTGGACTCGGGCATTCTCGGCCCGGTGGTCAGCCCCGACAACCTGACCATTACCGTGTCCGTGGGCGAATCCCTGTTCGATGAGCGTTTTGCCCTGGCCAAGATCAAACCCAAACACCTGAGCCGCATGCAGGGCTTCCCCAACGATGCCCTGGACCCGGCCCAGTGCCACGGCGACTTAAGCCTGCAGTTTTGCGCCAATACCGCCGACACCAATATCCACGCCCTTCGCGACATTGTGAAAAACATGCCCGACTTGCTGCTGGTGCGCTGGAAGCAGGAAGGCACCGTGCCGCCGCAAGCACCGGTCAAGCCCGGCGAGCCGGCGCAAAGTGCGCGCAACTTCCTGGGCTTTCGTGATGGCTCGGCCAACCCCGACTCCAACGACAACACAGCGATGAACCAGATTGTCTGGGTCCAGCCCGACAGTGGCGAGCCGCAGTGGGCGGTCAACGGCAGCTATCAGGCAGTGCGCATCATCCGCAATTTCGTCGAACGCTGGGACCGTACCCCCCTGCAGGAGCAGGAAAGCATTTTCGGCCGCAACAAGGCCAGCGGCGCGCCCATGGACGGTGCCCGGGAGACCGATGTGCCGGATTACAGCAAGGACCCCCACGGCAAGATCACCAAACTTGACGCCCACATCCGTCTGGCCAATCCGCGTACCGCGCAGACACGCAACAGCCTGATTTTACGCCGGCCGTTCAACTACTCCAATGGCGTCAACAAGAACGGCCAGCTGGACATGGGCTTGCTGTTCATCTGCTACCAGCGCGACCTGGAACAGGGCTTTATCGCCGTGCAAACCCGGCTCAACGGTGAACCCCTGGAGGAGTACCTCAAGCCTGTGGGCGGCGGATACTTCTTCACCCTGCCGGGCGTGCGCGACGAACATGATTTTATCGGCCGCTCGCTGCTCGAAGCTGCTACACGCACCTGAACCTCAACCCACCGGAAAAAGTCCCATGAAGAAGACCCCGCTCGCACTGTTCCTTGCCCTGGGCTTGCTCCACACCCCTCTGTCGGCGCTCGCTGCAACCGCGCCACTGGATTTGGTGCAACCCGTGTCCGACTACAAGATCTACGTTACCGAGCAGCTGGATGAGCTGGCCAGCAACACGCAAAAATTCACCGATGCCGTGAAAAAGGGTGACCTGGTCACGGCCAAAAAACTCTACGCCCCGACCCGCGTTTACTACGAGTCGATTGAGCCGATTGCCGAACTGTTCAGCGACCTGGACGCCTCGATCGATTCACGCGTAGATGATCACGAAAAAGGCGTCACTGCGCCTGACTTCACCGGTTTTCACCGCATCGAGTACAGCCTGTTTGCCGAGAACAGTACCCTGGGGCTCGACAAACTCGCAGACGGCCTGAATAACGACGTCAAGGACCTGCAGACCCGCGTTGCCGGGCTGACCTTCCCGCCGGAAAAAGTCGTCGGCGGTGCTGCAGCATTGATGGAAGAAGTGGCCGCCACCAAAATTTCCGGCGAAGAAGACCGCTATAGCCACACCGACCTGTATGACTTCCAGGGCAACGTGGACGGCGCGAAAAAGATCTTCGATCTGTTCCGTGCGCAAATAGAACAGAGCGACAAGGTCTTTGCTGCCAAGGTCGACAAGAACTTCGCCACGGTGAACAGCATCCTGGCCAAATACAAAACTGCCGACGGCGGCTTTGAGACCTATGACAAGGTCAGGGAAAACGACCGCAAGGCCCTCATCGGGCCAGTCAACACCCTGGCCGAAGACCTGTCGACCCTGCGCGGCAAGCTGGGTTTGAACTGATTCAAGGTTTTTCGCAGCGCCAACCGATGTGACTCACGTCACATATCCGCAGGTTGGCGCAGGGCTTTGCCTGAGCACTTGTTACTCATCAGTCATAAAACTTGTGCTGAATCACTGTTCAAAATCGTTCAATCAATGTAAGAATCTTCCCGTTTAAGAAAAGTACTACTGTCAAGTCAGACAATGCTTGGGCGCTGTTAATACTTTCCTGAATAGCACCTGTCTAGCGTTTAGATAGGATGCACTGTTGACCCAACTTTCATAGGTTTTTCACAAGGACGCGTTTAACGTATGCAACAGCAACGAAAGCAATGCCCCAAGACTTTGCAACAAAATCATGTAGATAACGCTTTAGAACGACTTTACCTTTGTTAGAAACAGGCTTTACTCGTAAAGGGCCCGGATCTTTAACGCGCCCTGAGTTTGGTCGACAAAGACATGTCGTCTTGTGCCATTGAAACTGACTGGAACGAATACTTTGAAACCCTACCCAATCCAGTGTGTGTCGATCGTCATTCCGGTCTACAACGAAGAAGAAAGTCTGCCCGAGCTCTTGCGTCGCACAGAAGCCGCCTGCGCACAACTGAGCCAGGCCTATGAAATCGTGCTGGTCGACGACGGCAGCCGGGACAAATCGGCGCAAATTCTCGAAGACGCTGCCGCACGTGAAGGCAGCCCCGTAGTTGCGGTTATTCTCAACCGCAACTACGGCCAGCATGCTGCAATCATGGCCGGCTTTGAGCACTCCAAAGGCGATGTGGTGATCACTCTGGATGCCGACCTGCAAAACCCGCCGGAAGAAATTCCGCGCCTGGTGGCACAGGCTGCTCTTGGGTACGACGTGGTCGGAACGGTACGCAACAACCGTCAGGACTCCGCCTGGCGCCGCTGGCCTTCACGGCTGATCAACCTGGCCGTACAACGCTCCACCGGGGTTGCCATGAGCGACTATGGTTGCATGCTGCGCGCCTACCGGCGCAGCATCGTCGACGCCATGCTCGCCTGCCGCGAACGCAGCACCTTTATCCCGATCCTGGCCAACAGCTTTGCCCGCCACACCACCGAGGTACTGGTCGAGCACGCCGAGCGCGAGCACGGTGACTCCAAGTACAGCGCCATGCGCCTGATCAACCTGATGTTCGACCTGATCACCTGCATGACGACCACGCCCCTGCGCCTGCTGAGCATCATCGGTTTCAGCATGGCAGCACTGGGCGCGGTATTCGCCATTGCCCTGATCATGTTGCGCCTGATCTTCGGTGCAAGCTGGGCCGGCGACGGTACTTTCGTATTGTTTGCGGTGCTCTTCGTGTTTACCGGCGGCCAATTTATCGGCATGGGCCTTCTGGGTGAATACCTGGGCCGCATGTACAGCGATGTAAGGGCACGGCCACGATTCTTTATTGAAAAAATCGTACGCGCCGACTCTGCACCGCCTTCCGTTACAACCAGCACCCCGACTTCCTCTACTTCGACACAGGTTCAATCATGAGTTTGAAAGCCGTTGTTTTCGCCTATCACGATATTGGCTGCACAGGCATCGAAGCCTTGCTCAATGCAGGCTACGAAATTGCTGCTGTATTCACCCATGCTGACGACCCCAAAGAAAACAACTTCTACGGTTCGGTTGCCCAGCTGTGTGCACGCAAAGGCATTCCGGTCCACGCTCCTGAAGACGCCAACCACCCATTGTGGATCGAGCGCATTCGCAAACTGAACGCCGACTACATCTTCTCGTTCTATTATCGCCACCTGCTGGGCGAAGAGTTGCTGGCAAGCGTCAGCAAAGGCGCCTTCAACCTGCATGGTTCCCTGCTGCCACGCTACCGCGGCCGCGCACCGGCCAACTGGGTACTGGTAAACGGCGAAACCGAAACCGGCGTAACCCTGCACCGCATGGTCAAACGCGCCGACGCGGGCGATATCCTGGCCCAGCACCGTATCAGCATCGAGCGTTCGGACACGGCCCTGACCCTGCACGCCAAGCTTCGCGAAACCGCCGCCAAACTGCTGGCCGAGGCCCTGCCACTGCTGCCACAAGGCAAGCTCACCGAAACCCCACAAGACGAATCCAAAGCCACTTATTTTGGTCGCCGCACCCCGGCTGACGGCTTGCTGCAATGGAACCGCCCGGCTGAAGAACTGTTCAACCTGGTACGTGCCGTGACCCAACCTTACCCGGGCGCCTTCTGCGCCGTGGGTGAGCACAAGCTGATTGTGTGGGGCGCCGAAGTGGTTGCCGGCAACCAGGGCCATGCACCTGGCCAGGTCATCAGCTGCGAGCCGCTGCGTATTGCCTGCGGCACAGACTCGCTGGTCATCACTGCCGGTCAGCGCAACGATAACGGTCTGTACCTGAGCGGCCCGCAACTGGCCCGTGAACTGGGCCTGGTCGAAGGTTCGCGCCTGCGTGGTGCTGAGTCCGGCCGCCCGGCACGCCGCACCCGCGTGCTTATCCTTGGGGTTAACGGTTTTATCGGCAACCACCTGTCCGAGCGTCTGCTACAGGACGACCGCTACGAAGTCTACGGCCTCGATATCGGCTCCGATGCTATCGATCGCCTGCGCAGCCACCCCAACTTCCACTTTGTGGAAGGCGATATCAGCATCCACACTGAATGGATCGAATACCACATCAAGAAGTGCGACGTGGTCCTGCCGCTGGTGGCCATCGCAACGCCAATCGAATACACCCGCAACCCGTTGCGCGTCTTCGAACTGGACTTCGAAGAGAACCTCAAGCTGGTGCGCTACTGCGTCAAGTACAACAAGCGCGTGATTTTCCCGTCCACGTCCGAAGTGTATGGCATGTGCCAGGACAAGAACTTCGACGAAGACACCTCCAACCTGATTGTTGGCCCGATCAACAAACAGCGCTGGATCTACTCGGTCTCCAAGCAACTGCTGGATCGCGTTATCTGGGCTTACGGTACCAAGGGCCTGAAATTCACCCTGTTCCGTCCGTTCAACTGGATGGGCCCACGCCTTGACCGCCTGGACTCGGCACGGGTTGGCAGCTCACGCGCCATCACCCAACTGATCCTGCACCTGGTGGAAGGTACCCCGATCCGTCTGGTTGACGGCGGCGAACAAAAGCGCTGCTTCACTGACGTGGCCGATGGTATCGAAGCTCTGGCGCGCATCATCGACAACAAGGATGGCAAGTGCGACGGCCAGATCATCAACATCGGCAACCCGGACAACGAAGCCAGCATTCGTCAACTGGGCGAAGAGTTACTGCGCCAGTTCGAGGCGCATCCGCTGCGTGACAACTTCCCGCCGTTTGCCGGTTTCCGTGATGTTGAAAGCCAGTCTTTCTACGGTACCGGTTACCAGGACGTCAGCCATCGCAAGCCAAGCGTGGAAAACGCCCGTCGCCTGATCGACTGGACACCCACCACCGAGCTGAGCGAAACCATTGGCAAGACCCTGGACTTCTTCCTGCGTGAAGCCATGGTAGAAATCGCGGAAAAACGCTGATGCAAGCTGGACTGCGTATCGATGTCGACACGTACCGCGGCACCCGTGAGGGGGTGCCGCGGCTACTCGAACTGCTCGACGAAGCCCAGATCAAGGCGACGTTTTTTTTCAGCGTGGGGCCGGACAACATGGGCCGCCATTTATGGCGGCTGATCAAGCCCCGGTTCTTCTGGAAAATGATGCGCTCCAAGGCTGCCAGCCTGTATGGCTGGGATATTTTGCTGGCTGGCACCGCTTGGCCCGGCAAACCGATCGGCAAGGATCTGGGGCACTTGATGCGCCAGACCCTTGCCGCCGGGCATGAGGTCGGCCTGCACGCCTGGGATCACCATGGCTGGCAGGCCAATACCGCGCGCTGGAGCGAGGCGCAGCTGATCGAGCAGATCCGCCGGGGTGTCGACACCCTGAGCGACATCACCGGGCAAGCCGTCGAATGTTCGGCGGCCGCTGGCTGGCGTGCCGACGAGCGCGTGGTCCGGGCCAAGGAAACCTTTGGTTTTCGCTACAACAGTGATTGCCGCGGGCACAGCCTGTTTCGGCCAAGGTTGGCCGACGGCAGGCTGGGGGCGCCGCAAATCCCTGTGGACTTACCCACATTCGATGAAGTGGTTGGGCCCGAGCTCAGTGCCGCCGATTTCAACTCA
>NZ_WIVQ01000153.1:0-6085 GCF_009600545.1 Pseudomonas sp. FSL R10-1339
GGCTTGGCCAGGTAGTCATCGGCGCCCAGCTCCAGGCCCAGGATGCGGTCCAGCGGTTCGCCTCGGGCCGAGAGCATCAGCACCGGCAGATCAGGGTGGTCGTTGCGCAGTTGCTTGAGCAGCTCAAGGCCGCTGCCGTCGGGGAGCATGACATCCAGCACCACGGCATCGGGGCTGGACTCTGCCAGCGCCTTGCGGGCGCTGGCACCGTCGTGGCATGCGCGAACCTGAAAGCCTTCCTGGCTCAGCCAACTGACCAGCAGCTCACACAGCTCCTGGTCATCATCTATCAGTAACAGGTCGCTCATGACTTACTCGATTTGACCGGTGCCGGTGCCGGTGCTGTTTGCGCCGGCTGCCGGTAAAGATACAGGTTACGGCAGGACTTGCTTGAACGGCTTGACGCTGACATTGGCATATACGCCAGCGGCAACGTAAGGGTCGGCTTCGGCCCAGGCCTGGGCAGCGTTCAGGGATTCGAACTCGGCCACGATCAGGCTGCCGCTAAAACCGGCAGCGCCAGGGTCATTGCTGTCGATGGCCGGGTGCGGGCCGGCCAGTACGATGCGGCCTTCGGCTTTCAGTTGTTGCAAGCGCTCAAGGTGCGCAGGGCGGGCAGCCAGGCGAGCTTCGAGGGAATTGGCGACGTCTGTTGCAATGATGGCGTAGAGCATGTCAGTCCTTGGTCTTGGGGGTGGTATCAGTCGGGTCGGTGTCATGCAGATGGCGCGACAGGTAAATGCCCTGGGCGATCAGGAACAACACAGTCATGCCCAGGCTGCCGAACACTTTGAAGTCGACCCAGATGCTTTGGTAAGTGAATGCCACGAACAGGTTGGCCGCGCCGCAGAACAGGAAAAACCCGATCCAGGCCACGTTCAGGCGGGTCCAGATGGCATCTGGCAGGCTCAGGGCGTGGCCCATCATGCGCTTGATCAGGACCTTGTCGCCGATAAAGTGGCTGCCGGCAAACGCCAGGGCAAACAGCCAGTTGACCACCGGGGCTTTCCATTTAAGGAAGGTTTCGCTGTGGAAGGCCAGAGTCAGGCTGCCGAATACCAGGCAGGCGATCAGGGTCAGCCATTGGCTTTTTTCGAGTTTGCGTTGCTTGATAAACAGCGCGCCATACACCACCAGCGAACTGATGATCAGCATGGCGGTAGCGCTGTAGATACCGCCGACCGACAGGCTGTGCCCGCCGATTTCGACGATGCGCGGTTCGATTTTGTAAACGATGAAAAACAGTAACAGCGGGATGAAGTCGATGAATTGTTTCACAGTGGCAGCCAGAAGCAGGATGTGGCGGCATAATAACAAACATCAATGACAGCGAAAGCGTCAGCTAGAGGTTATTAAATCCCCGTGGAAATTGACTTGCATTGCCATAGCACGGCATCCGATGGCGCCCTGGCGCCTGCGGTACTGGTCGCGCGTGCGTTCGAGAAAGGTGTGCGAGTCCTGGCCCTGACCGATCACGATACACTTGAAGGCCTCGACGAAGCCCGCGCGGCGGCGCAGGCGCTGGGCATGACATTGGTCAACGGCGTGGAGTTGTCCTGCACCTGGGGCGGGGCGACGATTCATGTGCTCGGCTACGGTTTCGATGTCAACGCCCCGGCGCTGGTCGAGGCCATTGCCAAATTGCACGATGGCCGCTGGCTGCGCGCCGAAGAGATCAGTCGCAAGCTGGCGCTCAAGGGTATGCCTGGTGCGCTTGAAGGCGCACGGGCTATCCAGCAAGCCCTGGGTGACAGCGGCAACGCCCCGGCCCGTCCGCATTTTGCCGATTTTCTGGTCGAGGCCGGTTACGTCAAGGATCGCGCCGAAGCCTTCCGCAAATGGCTGGGGGCCGGCAAGCTGGGGGACGTCAAGCTGCACTGGCCGACCCTGGAAGACACCGTCGCCACCCTGCGCGCAGCAGGCGCCTGGGTCAGTCTGGCGCACCCCTCGCACTACGATTTTACCCGCAGCAAGCGCCGACGGCTGATTGGCGACTATATTCAAGCTGGGGGTCACGCGATTGAAGTGGTCAACGGGTACCAGCCGGCCGATCAGGTTGGCAGCCTGGCGATCCTTGCGCGTGAGTTCGGTCTGCTGGTCAGTGCCGGCAGTGATTTTCATGGTCCAGGAGGGTGGTCCGAGATCGGCGAATACCGTCCGCTTCCGGAAGACTTGCCGCCATTGTGGTGTCGATTCAAATATGACAAACCCACTGCCAACGTCTGAACAGGTAAACACTGTGAGTCAATTTTTCCAGATTCATCCGGAAAACCCACAACCGCGTCTGATCAAACAGGCCGTTGAAATCATCAAGAAGGGTGGGGTGGTGATTTATCCTACCGACTCGTCCTATGCCGTCGGTTGCCAGATGGGTGACAAGGGTGCGATCGAGCGGATCAAGCGCCTGCGCAACCTGGACGACAAGCACAACTTCACCCTGATGTGCTGTGACCTGTCGCAGTTGGGGCTGTTTGCCAAGGTGGATACCGGCATCTTCCGTCTGCTCAAGGCGCATACGCCGGGGCCGTACACCTTTATCCTCAACGCCACCCGCGAAGTGCCGCGCCTGCTGCTGCACCCTAAACGCCGTACCATTGGCCTGCGCGTACCGAGCCATCCGATTGCGCTGGCATTGCTTGAAGAGCTGGGCGAACCGCTGATGAGCGTGACCCTGATCCTGCCGGGCGAGAGCGAGCCGATGGAAGACCCGTATGAAATCCGTGATGCCCTGGAAAAACAGGTCGACCTGATCATTGACGGCGGTTTTGGCGGCAACAAGGCCTCCACTGTCATCAGCCTGGTGGACAGTGGTGACCCCGAGATCGTGCGGGTGGGCTGCGGTGATCCTCAACCCTTTATGGTCGAGGCCTGATGTCTGACGTAGAAGCACCTGAGGCCCGGGCCGGTGCCCAGCAAGAACTGTCTCTGGCCATGGTCTATGGCCAGGCGGTCATCGAAATGCCGCAAGACCTGTATATCCCCCCGGATGCACTGGAGGTGTTTCTTGATGCTTTTGAAGGCCCGCTCGACCTGCTGCTGTACCTGATCCGCAAGCAAAATATCGACATTCTCGACATTCCGGTGGCGGAAATTACCCGCCAGTACATGGGTTATGTCGAGCTCATGAAAACCGTGCGCCTGGAGCTGGCGGCCGAGTATCTGGTCATGGCCGCGATGCTGGCCGAGATCAAGTCGAGGATGCTGTTGCCGCGTTCGGCCGAAATCGAGGAGGACGAGGGTGACCCCCGTGCCGAGCTGATTCGCCGCCTGCAGCAATACGAGCGCTTCAAGGCTGCCGCTGAAGGCATTGAGGGGCTCAGCCGGGTAGGGCGCGAGATCTATGTGCCCAAGCTCGATGCTCCCGAAGCACGGGCGCGCAAACTGGTACCGGATGTGGCGCTCGAAGAGCTGCTGATGTCGATGGCCGAAGTGCTGCGCCGCACCGACATGTTTGAAAGTCATCAGGTCAGCCGTGAGGCCCTGTCGACCCGCGAACGCATGAGCGACGTACTTGAGCGTCTCAAGGGGGGTGGCTTTGTACCCTTTGTCGAGCTGTTTACCGCTGAAGAAGGCAAGTTGGGTGTAGTCGTGACCTTTATGGCCATTCTTGAACTGGTCAAAGAGTCGCTGATCGAGTTGGTACAAAATGAACCCTTCGCGCCGATCCATGTGCGGGCAAGAGCCGAATAAAGAGCTGAAACCATGAATTTGACTGAACCCCGCGAGCTGGCCCCCTTGCTTGAGGCCTTTCTGCTGGCCTCGGGAAAGCCGCAGAGCCTTGAGCGCCTGTTCGAACTGTTTGAAGAGGGCGAGCGCCCGGAACCGCCGGTCTTCAAGAAGGCCCTGGAACTGCTGCGCAAATCCTGCGACGGCCGCGCCTTTGAACTGAAAGAAGTTGCCTCCGGCTATCGCCTGCAGATCCGCGAAAAGTACTCGCCCTGGGTCGGACGTCTGTGGGAAGAACGCCCGCAACGTTACTCGCGGGCCATGCTGGAGACCATGGCGCTGATCGCTTATCGCCAGCCCATTACCCGTGGCGAGATCGAAGATGTGCGCGGTGTGGCTGTCAACAGCCATATCGTCAAGACACTGCTGGAGCGCGAGTGGATTCGCGTGGTGGGTTATCGTGACGTGCCGGGCAAGCCCGCGATGTTTGCCACCACCAAGGGCTTTCTTGACCACTTCAACCTCAAGAGCCTCGATGAATTGCCGCCACTGGCCGAGCTGCGCGAGCTGGAGCCGGATCCGATCCTCGATTTTGACGATGCCCCGGTGCCTGCGCATCTTCAGGCGCTGGCCGACGAAAGCGCCGAGCCGGAAGAGCCGAAAGACGAAACCAGCTTCCGCACCCTGCTGACGGAACTGGACTCGATGGAGGAAGGTCTTAAAACCGACTTTGATGATTTGTTGCGCGACGTTGCGCCAGTTGAAGCTCTAGAGCCTGAGCCTGAGCCTGAGCCCGAGCCGGAAATAGAAGCCCAACCACAACCGCAGCAACCCTCTGCGGCCGAGTTGGCCCGCGAGCGATTGCGCGCTGCGGTTGCTGCACTTGAGCAGCGATCTGCCTTGAGCGACGAAGAGCTTGAGGCTCAGGCCCTGGCCGAAGCCATCGAACAGGAACGCCGCGAGCAGGAAGACTGATGCACTCCCATTAAGGATCCTGGCAAGCCGCGGATTCTGCGGGCAATGCATGACCCGTGGGAGCTGGCTTGCCTGCGATGCAGACGACGCGGACTGTCAGGCACACCGCAGCGATGCCATCGCGAGCAAGCCCGCCCCCACACAATTTTTGGAGGGCTGTCATGAGTTCAACCAAAGACCCCTGCATCGGAGTCTGCAAATTCACTGACGACATTTGCCTGGGCTGCGGGCGAACCAAGCGTGAAATCAAGGCCTGGAAGAAACTCGACAAAGACGAAAAACGTGCGGTGCTGGCCGAATCCGCCCTGCGTTTACTGGCGCTTGAGGCCACCGGCCGGCGGAAAACCAAGTGAGCCACGCACTTCGTGACTAGCCTTTGATGCGCAATGGCCAATATCCGCGTATGATTCGCGACCCTCTGGGGCTCAGCAGAGCCCCAAGGCCCATTTTTAACACTTCAGGCGCTCGCCTGAATTGACACACCGGGAGGTGCCCAGATGAAAGATCTCGACCCTAAAGACGGCCAGGAAATTGGCCCGGCAGGCGAAAAACTGCAAAAAGTCCTCGCCCGTATTGGCGTTGGCTCGCGTCGCGACGTAGAGAGCTGGATCAGCCAGGGCCGGATCAAGGTCAATGGCAAGGATGCAACCCTGGGTCTGCGCGTAGACCTGCACGACGCCATCACCATCGATGGCAAGGTGATCAAGCGTGAAGAGGCAGCCGAATCGGTTCGCCGCGTGATCATGTACAACAAACCCGACGGCGAAATCTGCACCCGTGACGACCCTGAAGGCCGTCCGACCGTGTTCGACAAACTGCCGCGTCCAAAAGAAGGCCGCTGGATCAATATCGGTCGTCTGGACATCAACACCACCGGCTTGCTGATGTTCACCACTGACGGTGAGTTGGCCAACCGCCTGATGCACCCTTCGTACGAAATGGACCGTGAATACGCGGTACGTGTGCGTGGCGAAGTGGATGACGACATGATTGCCCGCCTCAAGGCCGGCGTTGTGCTGGAAGACGGTCCGGCGCGTTTCACCGACATCAAGCAGGCGCCAGGCGGCGAAGGCTTCAACCATTGGTACCACTGCGTGGTGATGGAAGGCCGTAATCGTGAAGTGCGTCGTCTGTGGGAATCCCAGGGCCTGGTGGTCAGCCGCCTGAAGCGCGTACGTTTCGGTCCGGTGTTCCTCAACTCCGATCTGCCGATGGGTCGCTGGCGCGAAATGAGCCAGTTCGAAGTGGACATTCTCAGCGCTGAAGTCGGCCTCACGCCGGTTGCCATGCCTGAGATGAACGCCAAGAGCAAAGACAAGCTTGAGCGCATGCAGCGCAAATCCTCGCGCCCTGTGGCCCGTGGTGACCGTGTTGCCCGCGTGCTGCGCCCGGCTGAAGGTGCACCTGTTGCGCCGCGTCCGGCACGCCAGCCGCATATCGAAGG
>NZ_WIVQ01000154.1:0-6058 GCF_009600545.1 Pseudomonas sp. FSL R10-1339
GGCAATCCCTGAGTATCAGCCTGGAACTGGACACGGCGCGAGCCCTGCTGCGCCTCGCCGAATGGGGCCGGCAACCGCTGCCGATCAGCGCTGCCTGCCACGATGGCCAGCGCCTGCGCCAGCTCCATCAGAGGCGTACCGCAGCGTGCGGTGATCACCAGCTCGGTGGGGTCATAGCTGACAATGCCCCGATGGCCGCGGGTGTCGAGCACTTCACCGGCCACGCTGCGGCCAAGGAAGGCTTTGCTGTTGGCGCCCTGGATACGTAGCGGGGTGGCGTATTGCAGCGCCTGATTGACCTGCTCCAGCAACAGGGCGCTGGTATCGACATTGTCTGCACTGCGCATCAGAACCGCTCCAGTTCGGGGAAGGGCAGTTGCCCCATATGCACGTGCATGGCGCCCAACTCGGCGCAGCGATGCAGGGTGGGGATGTTCTTGCCGGGGTTGAGCAAGCCGCCGGGGTCGAAGGCGGCCTTGACGGCATGAAACAGGGTCAGTTCATCGCTGTTGAACTGCGCGCACATCTGATTGATCTTCTCGCGGCCTACGCCGTGTTCGCCGGTAATGCTGCCACCGACCTTGACGCAGAGCTCAAGGATCTGGCCGCCCAGGGCTTCGGCGCGCTCGAGTTCCCCGGGCTGATTGGCATCGAACAGAATAAGCGGGTGCATATTGCCGTCACCGGCATGAAACACATTGGCCACTCTCAGGTTGTAGTGGGTCGATAATCCGGCAATGGCCTGCAGTACGCCGGGCAACTCACGGCGTGGAATGGTGCCGTCCATGCAGTAGTAATCCGGCGCAAGGCGACCTACGGCGGGAAAAGCGTTCTTGCGCCCGGCCCAGAAGCGCACCCGCTCAGCTTCGTCCCTGGCCTGGCGCACGGAGCTGGCGCCAGCCCGTTCAAGCACCTGGCGCACGCGCGCGCAATCGTCATGTACATCGGCTTCGACGCCGTCGAGTTCGCACAACAAGATGGCGTGGGCCTCGACCGGGTAACCAGCATGAATAAAATCTTCGGCGGCGCGGATGGCCAGGTTGTCCATCATCTCCAGCCCTGCGGGTATGATGCCGGCGGCGATGATGTCAGCCACGGCGCGACCGGCTTTTTCAACCGAGTCGAAGGCTGCCAGCAACACTTTGGCGGTTTGCGGTTTGGGCAACAGTTTGACCGTGACCTCGGTAATGACCCCGAGCATGCCTTCGGAACCGGTAAACAGTGCCAACAGATCGAAACCGGGGGAGTCGAGGGCATCCGCCCCCAGGGTCAGGTGCTCGCCGTCAACGGTCAGTATTTCGATCTTTAGCAGGTTGTGCACGGTCAAACCGTACTTGAGGCAATGCACGCCACCGGCGTTTTCAGCGACGTTGCCACCGATCGAACAGGCAATCTGCGAGGACGGATCCGGCGCGTAGCACAGGTCATACGGCGCCGCTGCCTGGGAAATGGCCAGGTTGCGCACACCGGGCTGAACCCGTGCACTGCGGGCGTTGGGGTCGATATGAAGGATAGCGTTGAAGCGCGCCATTACCAGCAGCACGCCTTTTTCCAGGGGCAATGCCCCTGCGGACAAGCCGGTACCGGCCCCGCGTGCGACCACCGGCACGCGCAACTCATGGCAGATGCGCAACACGCCCTGTACCTCGTCCAGTTGGCGTGGCAGCACTACCAGCAGGGGCGTGGTGCGATAGGCGCTAAGCCCGTCGCATTCGTAGGGCTTGAGTTCTTCACGCTGATGCAGGACTTCAAGGTTTGGCAAGCGTGTGCGCAGGGTGCGCAGTAATACGGCTTTATCGACGTCCGGCAGGACGCCGTCGACGCGTTCATCGTAGAGAATGTTCATGGCGGCTCACGACACTCGATTGTTCTTATTGGAGGTCTGTTCCGTATGCAGCCTAGTCGCAAAGTGCGCCCTGTATCACTTGCAGGGTGATATCGGTGGCGCCGGTGTTGAAACCGGGGGTGATAAAAAGCGCTGTGCTACTGGCCCTTGAGGTACAAGGGCCCGCTTGCGGGGCAAAAGGTCAATAGGCCTTGGCGCTTTTGATATCGGCAATGATTTGCCGGGCGATGGCTTCGACCTGCTCCTGGGTCATGGCCGACATGACGCCTTCCCAGGCCGATGATGACGTATCGTAGGTCCGGGTCCCCAGCAACTGGCCGGTCTTCAGATCGGTGAAGTCTGCACTTGAGTTGACCCAGGCATTCCCCACCATGATGCCTGCGCCATACCGTGCACCCGGCGTGATGTAGCGGAAGTTGCTTACATTGATCTTGATGCCCACACCGTCTTTTCCATCAAGGCTGAGCAGTTGGGACTCAGCAAGGCGGTAGCCCTCTGCAGAGGCTTCGGCATGCAAGGCCTCCTTCCATTCTTGCTTCAGCAGGGGCCAGTCCTCGTTCTGTTGAACCTTGCTGTTGCCTTCAAAGTTGACGCGCAGGTTTTGCTTGGCTGTTGCCTGGATCGGCAGCATGGGGCTGCCACCGCTTTTAACCGAGGCCGCGCAGCCGCTCAACAGTGAAATGGCCACGGCACAGTACAGCGCAGACGAGAGTTTGGAAGCGTTCATTGAATGTCCATATTCTGGGGATGAACGCTATCTATACCGCAACGCCTCAGATTTTTCACCGGCTTTAATGGCTCTTGGCCAGTATCGGCATCAGTGAAGCGTCGCCGCCCGACCGATTTCGCCAATCCGGATCCGGTCCAGCGCCCGATTTAGAGCATCAAGCGCGTCGATCAGGGCCTTGGCCTCGGCTTCGCGGCCATCACCCCACAGGCGTTCGGCCATTTTGTTGAGGGCCTGGATCGATTGTTCTATGCCAGCTGCCGTAGCTGCCGGGTTTTCTGCGGTTTGCTTCTTGGACATGTCAAAAATTGCGCCATAAGTAATGGCTGCATACTAGCGCCGGATGCGGTTTTTTTGCCAACTGGCATCGCTGTGGAAGGTGCCTGTATCGCCACGCAGCACATAAAGGGTGGCCCTGTAGGCCGATGTCACCCGTGTGCATTGCAGGCCGCGAATCTTGTGGTACGCCCAGGCCCAGCCGTGGTTGGTTTTACTGCTCATCGGTGTGCCTGCGTTTTCATCATCTAGATCCTGAACGACATGAACCTGATTGGACTCGATTTCGCTCAGTAGTTCCCTGGCAATGACGGCTCAAACAAAATGATTTACATGAACAGTCATATGCAAGTTATTGATTTACATGATGTCAAACCTATGGCTTTGCCTGGAATTCCTCTTCATCCATGAGCACCAGTGCGCCAACGATCAGTGCACGCATGCCGCGGTCCAGCTCGGCCTCCATCTCGATTTCTTCGGCCAGGCGCTGGGCTTCTTCAACGGGCTGGCCGGTGACTGAATACACCGTGTCGGCTACGGCAATTCCGTGGAAGGCCACGGTTGCCAGCAGCCAGCGGGCCTGCGCCTTGGTAATGGCGTAGACCTGGGCGATATGGCTCTGATGCTCGTCGATCTTGGCGAGCATCGGTTGGGTCGCCGCCAAGCGGCGAATCACGTAGGGCGTCAAGCCGGGGTGGGCCTTTACAAACAGGCGCACCGAGGTGGCAAACACCGTCAGGTAGTCCTTGAGTTCACCACGCTGATCGGCGTCGACCCGCGGTATCTGCCAGCGGGTGAAGATCTCTTCGGCGATCAGATTCTTCAGCGCCTCCAGATTGGCAACATGCTTGTACAGCGCCATATGACTGACCCCCAAAGCGGCAGCAACGCCGACAAAAGTGATACCCGGCAGGCCGATCTCGATGCCTGCTTCGACGATGCGCTCGCGGGTGATGGTGCGAGGGCGCCCGCGGGTCGCGGGTGGTTGTGAGGCGTTCATGGCCGTTCCTTGATCGGTGAGGAGTGTCTTGTAGCTGTCTTGTCAGCATTTCGCAAATTAGTTTATAGTCATGCAACTAATTAAGGTTCTCATTTGCGAGCCACTATCAGTTGCGCATACACCCCCCTTGTTTGCGCTTAACCGGAATGCCAGTGGCCTTCCATTCTTATGACATTGCGGATGTTTGACTGGCATGGAAACTCCTCACACGGCTGCGGCCACACCCAAGATGCGTGACCCTGTCAGCCAGGTGCTTCACCCGATTCGTGGGCGGCTGCTGATTGCCGCCCTGCTTGCGGGCGTTGGCGCCATGCTGACGCTGGTACCGCTGGCAGGTATTGCGCATGTCGCCGGGCTGGTTCTGGGTGACAACGCAATCACTGCTCATGAGGTGTGGCGGGCAGTAGGTATCGGCGTGGCGAGTCTGTGCGCGGGCATGTTGTTGATATCCACCGGGGAGCTGCTGGCCCATCTGGCGGATAACCGTATTACCCACCACCTGCGCCTGGCCATTGTGCAGCGCCTGAGCCGCGTGCCCTTGGGCTGGTTCACCAGCCGGGGCTCGGGTGAGGTCAAGCAGGCGATGCAGGATGACATCAATACCCTGCACAGCCTGACGGCGCATTTCTACACCACCGTGGGGCGAGCGGTCGGCGCCATTGTGTTCTCGCTGGTCTACCTGTTTGTAATGGACTGGCGCATGGCAATTGTCTCGATCCTGCCGTTCCCGGGGTTCTTCCTGTTTTTTACCCGCGCCATGAAAGCCAGCGAGAGCAACATGCAGGCGTTTGTCGAGGGCATGGGGCGTATCGACAATGCCGTGGTCGAGTTCGTCAATGGCATCCCGGTAGTGAAGTCGTTCGGGGCTGTTGGCAAGGCACACGGCAGTTACCGTGAGGCCGTCGATGCCTTCGCCCGGGCTTTTGTCGGTTTCACTCGCCCGCTGGTGGGTTCGATGGCCAATGCCAACGCAATGATCGCGCCGGTCGCGGTGCTGGGCGGCGTGCTGGCGTTCGGCACCCTGTTCGTGGCACTGGGCTGGATCGCTGCGCTGGATGTGCTGCCGTTCGCCCTGGTGACTCCGGGCCTGTGTGGCCCCTTGCTGTTGCTGCACTACATCACCCATGACCTCAACAATGCAGTGGGTGCGGCCCGGCGTGTACAGGCCCTGCTCGATACACCGGTGCTGGAGCAACCGGCACCGGGCATGCAGCAGATGCCCCGGGGCAGCGAAATTGGTTTTGAGCACGTTGGCTACTGCTATGAAAGCGCCGGCCGGGGGCTGGCGGACATCAACCTGGTTCTCAAACCCGGCACGACCACCGCTGTGGTGGGGTGCTCCGGCGCCGGCAAGTCAACCCTGGCGCGCCTGCTGCTGCGTTTTTTTGACCCGACGCAAGGGCGTATCACCCTGGGGGGTGTGGATCTGCGTCAGATTGAGACGGCAACCCTGTACCGGCATATCGGTTTTGTATTGCAGGAGGTACGGCTGATCCACGCCAGTGTGCACGACAACATTGCCCTGGGCAGACCAACGGCCACCCGCCAGCAGATTGAGGATGCTGCGCGCACGGCCAATATCCATGCGCGCATTGTTGCCCTGCCGCGTGGCTATGACTCGGTGGTGGGTGAGGATGCGCAGTTTTCCGGCGGTGAGTTGCAGCGGGTGAGCATCGCCCGTGCCGTGTTGCTCGATCCGCCCGTGCTGGTGCTCGACGAGGCCACGGCGGCGGCGGATGCCGAAAGTGAAGTGGCCATCCAGGATGCACTCTCGCGTTTTGCCGGCGGCCGCACCTTGCTGGTCATCGCGCACCGGCTCGACACCGTGATGCACGCAGACCAGATCATCGTGCTCGACAACGGCACGATTCACGAGCAGGGCAGCCACGGCGAACTGCTTGCCCGCAAGGGCCTTTATGCCCGCCTGTGGGCGCAGGGCGACTACTCATTCTCTGCAGAACTGGCGGTGCCGTCATGCTGAAACCCTTGTTAGAACTGTTGGGCGACGACGCGCCCGTGCTGCATCGTTATGTCTGGATGGCAGTGTTTTATGGTTTGCTCAGCGGGCTGACACTCACCACCCTGGTACCGGTGCTGGGGCATTTGCTCGCTAACGATCTACGAGGTGCAGCATTGTGGCTGCTGGTGACGCTTGCCGGCATGGCTGTGTGCTGGGCCTGCCGGCAAGCGTCACCAGCAGCCACAATGC
>NZ_WIVQ01000155.1:0-5661 GCF_009600545.1 Pseudomonas sp. FSL R10-1339
GACATACGGTGTTTCACCCAAATGAATGGCCTTATGCTGAGCCTGTGGATAGGCACGGTGTTTCACCCAAAAGAATCGTGCTTACACACGGTGTTTCACCCAAAACGCGACACGGTGTTTCACCCAAAAGAATGCCCTTGCAGGCCTAGTGCTGCGCGGCTTACAGAAATCGTAACGCGCGCGCGCGTTTTATTAACTTTAAATCTTTAACAGGCCGTGCTGAAATCTGGAAAATGCAGCGGCTCTGCCGGGGCACCCCTACGGTGTTCCCCCACCCTTCGGGCGGCTCCCCCTCCTGTTGACTATGTCGCGCCGCAAGCGGCACGGCTGCTACCAGGCGCGCAAGCGCGCCGCCTGGCGCAAAACTCTTCACTCAACCCGATACCTCACTGGCATAAGCAAAGCCAATCACAAGCAAACCGCTATATGCCTGGCCTACGGCCAGAAACTTTTTGCCATAACACACCAATCGAAATTACCCCGCACTATCGCGTAGGCATCCAAACCATCCAAAGCGAGTAATCAGTGTTGGGGGTTGCTGACGATTTTCGGCCAACCTGGAACCCATGCGTGAATCGGAAGACCTCGGGCAAGGTTCTGGGTAATACACAGAGTTCTCTGAACGGGTGGCCCCTGGGAGCCTCTGCAAGCCCTTATTCACGTGATAAGGGATATTTCCTTGTCTTTAAGCGTTAAACGCACTGCGCGTGCTCGCAGCAGGGTAAATCGGTTTGTTTATGGCAGCGGTTAGCCGGAATCCATAGGTTCCAGGTGCGCGTAATCGGGTATGGCTATCACATAGCCGGAATCTTTCCCTCTTTCCCTCTTTCCCGTCTTCCGCTCCAATGCTTAGCGCAGTACTGCACCCTCGAGCTGGATTCCGTTTCCTATTGGTCAAAGGATTGTTATACTTTTGTAAAACTTTAGGAGGGTCTGGCTATGGGGACTGTTGCGCTTCGCCGCTCGGGCGGATCATTGATTTTGGCGGTGCCGGCTGCGTTTGCAGCACAGAACCATTTGGTTGCCGGTTGCCAGCTGGCTTGGACAATCGAAGGGGATGCCCTGGTGGTCAAACCCAGCCGGAAGAAACCCACCCTGGCCGAGCTGATTGCAGCGACCCCTAAAGAGGCACGTGTCGAAGGCTGGGATGACATGGCTGCGGTCGGAAATGAACAATGGTAAGGCGTCCACCGAGTGTTCCTGATCGGGGTGAAATCTGGCATTTGAACTTCGACCCTTCCACCGGCCGGGAAATGCTGGGTGAGCATTACTGCCTGGTGTTATCGAAGCGCGAGTTCAACGATTCCTTTGGGCTCGCGCTGGTCTGTCCGGTGTCTCAAGGCCGCGCTGAAAATGCCCGTGATCAGGGCTTTTTGGTCACGTTGATGGGCTCTGGTGCCGATACCCAGGGAAACATCCACAGTCACCAGGTGCGCACGCTTGATTGGCGGGCGCGCAAGGCCAGCTTCAAAGAAAAAGCACCGGCTGACATCGTGCAACAGGTGCTCGACTGCGTAAGCACTCTGCTGGACGACTAGGGTTTACCCCTATGCGTCTAGCAACAGTTGAACCTTGCACTAGAAGCTCGTTTTTTTGACTGCGACTAAACTCGATTCCCAGGATGGGAGTTCAGCGCAGGTAGACCAGTGTGATTTCAGGCCGCAAGTGGCCCATTTCATGGCTGACAATCTGCAACGCCCGGTCACGCCCCATTCGCCCGTTGCGAGTTTGGAACGCCTGGCAGAGCAAGCGCATGCGCTGCTGTGCGTAGGTGTGCCGCAGGCCATGGATACCAGTACTCCAGCCCAGCGCGCGCTTTGAGGCGTCGCTAAAGGACTTTGAAAGGTTATTACCGCCTGGGAGGTTGTAGTGCTGCACGTAGCGAATTTTTCGGTCGAGCACTGTACGTGGTGTTTCCAGGCGAAGCTTTTCAAGCGCCTCAGCCATGGCATAGGGGATTTTGACGGTTCTAACTAGCCCGCCTTTACCAACAACGGTGTACCGGTTCCCCTGGATTTTCATGTGCGTCAGTGGGTCCCAGTCACGGTCAGATGGCGCGCGCTCGGCCACTGGGCGCAGGGTGAGCAGTTCATGGGTGCGTAGCCCTGCGGCGGCAGCCAGCTCGGTAGCGAACCGGTTAGCGGGTGATTGGTGTTCCATGACCAGCTGGATTTGCTCAGGTGTATAGGCCCGAGATTTCAGTGCGGTTGTGGCTTCAGAGCGCACCATGCCAATCACATCGTCCTGACCCAACGTGGCGGTTCGGAACGAGTTGATAGCCTGGCGGTCGAGGTTTAGAGCGGCCTGACCGACCTGCTCGCTGCGATAGTCGAGATAGGCGACAGCATTGTCTCGCGTGGCGAGGCCCAGCTGGATGCCGCGCTCTTCAAGCCATTGTCCGTACAGCGCGAGTGCGCCGGCGTAACCGTTCGCTGTCCGTAGGGACTGCACAGCACCTGATTTGTGCAGGCTGCGACCGATGCGCTTGGCTTGTTTTTCAGCTGACGAGAAACGCGCCATCAGGGCTTCGTCGGCGTGGACGGTTTGCTTAGACGTAGGCCGTTTTTATGAATCCAGCGGGTCACTGTGGAGTCGGAGACAAACAACTGAATGGGTTTGCTCTGTAGATAGCGCTGCAAGTCTTTACCGTTTAGACCGGCCTGCAGCAGGCGCATCAAGTCATCCGCGTGCCGATCCAGTTGGGAAGGCTTTTTGCGGGTTTTACGCTGCACGGCCGCCAGCGTCTTGATGCTTTTGGCCAGATCGGCGATCTCGTCGTTGCTTTTCGTGGCCAGCTTTTTCATCACGTCTCCGTTAGTAACCACAGTGGTGAGCCCGAAGGCAGACCGTTTGCTGTGACGAGCTCAGTGCTCGAATCGCCCCTGTTCTCCTCTCGGATTCGCTCGGACTGATCTCGCGAAGGTTCCCATTTTTAACCTGCTGGGTGAGCAGCTCAAACCAATCTCAGCCACGAATGACGTGGATCTGACCCGATGGCGCGGGAGCTATTACCTGTCACGAATGACATGAATCAGGTCGGCGGCGTAGCTAGCGACGGCCCATTGCCTCAACCACGAATGGCGTGATTTCGGTTGACCAGGACGGGTTACGACGCGGCCAGAGTACAAGGGATAAACGGCGGTGTATACAGTGCGTTTATCTTAATGCGCATATAAAAGTGCGTATAAGCTAGAATAATGAGTAAACCCGCTAGGTAGAGGAGCATTTATGATCCTCACCTAGCGGGGTTACGGAAGACGAATTTATGTGGGATTAAAACCGCATTTCACACGCGGATCACGAGGGTTTACAGCGATACCGATAACATAGCTGCATCAATACCTGGCTGATTACATTCCAGAGCAACCGGCGCACCGCTCACATCCGCTGCGCGACACGTGTTCAAAAACATGCTCACAACACCTCTCTTACTTATGGGAGTCTGACGGTTCACCTCACATAGAGGAAATATGCCCAATTGTGCCGAAGGGGTGTCGTGAAGGGGTGTTGCCGCTGTAACCCGCATGGTTACTGGATTTCAGATTTTTTTGAGTGTCTTGTACAGGTAAGGGGTGTTGTAAAGGGGTGTCGTCGTCGAGGCAAGGAGTGTCGTGAAGGGGTGTTGCCGCTGTAACCCGCATGGTTACAGGGTTTCAGTTTTTTTGAGTGTCTTGTACGGGTAAGGGGTGTTGTAAAGGGGTGTTGTCGTCGAGGCAAGGGGTGTCGTGAAGAGGTGTCGTCGCTGCAGTTCTATGGGTACAGGGTTTCCGCTGTTCGCTATGTGCCATGATGGTTTGTGTCACCTGGACGGGCTGGATTTCAGCCCGATGTGCAGCACCTACTTCCTCAGTCGCGAGGCAGTGATCTCGACCAAGCGGATCGGCATGGCGCGCTGGCGCGAGGGCGTATTCGCCTTTCTATTGAAGGACGCCAACAGCAACGTGCGCTTCTTCAACCTGCCGTTGAACCGGGTGATAGAGCTGGGAACCCAGGTGGAAATTTGAGTGCCGCCTTCGCGATTCGTTGGGCGTCGGGCTTTTGTAGGAGCCAGCAAGCTGGCGATGCCTTTTGTTGCAGAGCTTTCTCCAGCAAGCTGGCTCCTACAGACATCCACTGCTAGGCCGCAGGCGGCTTAGTCGCGACCGGGGAGCATGCGCACGACGGTGTTGTCGCGGCTGATGAACTGGTGGAACAGGGCGGCAGCGGCGTGCAGGCCGATCAACCAGTAGCCGACGACGCCGGCCAGTTCGTGCCATTCCTTGATCTCGCCGGCCAGCGGCGGGTTCTTGCCGATCAGTGCGGGTAGTTCCAGGCCAAAAAACGGAATTGGCTTGTCGGCCGCGCTGAGCACCAACCAACCGGCCAGCGGCGCACCGATCATCAGGGCGTAGAGCGCCAGGTGCATGAGCTTGCCGAGGGCTTGCTGCAAGCCTTGTGGTGCCGGTTTGATGTTTGGCGTCGGGGCTATCAGGCGGGCGAACAGGCGCAGCCAGACCAGCGCGAAAACCCCGAGCCCGAGCATGAAGTGCCATTGTTTGAGCAGCTCGCGGGTGTCGCTGCCCTTGGGAAAGTTTCCCTTGAGTTCGATACAGGCATACAGGCCGGCAATCATCACTAGCATCAGCCAGTGCAGGGCGATGCTGAGGCTGCCATAGCGGGATTCGGTATTTTTCCAGGCCATCGCGGTTTCCTTGTTAGCGCTGAGTCCGCCGGGGGGCGGGGAAGTGCTGGATAATGAGCGGGCCAGCTTAAGCCAGCCTTAATTGTTGATGCGGTGCGCGAAAAACGTGCGTTTCCACAGGACGCTTACAGTCGACCGACTGATGCAGAGCTGCCTAGCAGTCTCGGCTTGACTCAAGCCAGCCTCTTGCATTCCAGCACACTCTTCAGCTTGTTCAGATTCGTTGGCCGGGCTGCAGGTAGCTTCGCTACATCAACGCCAGTTAGGTGCGCCCTGATATTAGTTGAGGTGACCCGCTCTTCGAGCTCCCTGATCTCTCGCTTTAGCGAGCAAACCCGCGCTGGAGGCATTATCACGTGTCGCGAGAACCATGGTCATCAAAGCGATGGGGCTCCTGTTTCGCATCGACGCTAGAGACCTGACATACATTCAACCGCTTTGAGATTCTCAGGTCTGTACGTCCTCTACGCTATGAAATGACACCTGCTCTTGGCTTGCCCAGCTGTGCCTCAGGCCGAAGAAATGGCCTACGAAGACTCCCCCCAGGCAGTATGGCCTCGCGCACCTTTTTCCAGAGGTGATTGAATCGGCCAGGATGGCAAAAGGGTAGAGCAAGCCCAGCATGGATCAGGTTGGACTTCGGCAGTTCGGCTACCCGCCGCGAGTATTAAAGGCCTTTCCCAACGCGGAATGTCTTTTGAGTAAGGTGGGGTGATACAAAAATGGTACGGGGAAGTGGGAATTGCGCTGTATGCCTTTGTTTTAAAGAGGTAAGTAGTTAGTTGGTCCAATCCTTCGTTGGTACGAAGGCTCGATGCGGCCAGTTCGCCCGAAAGAGCGGATCGTGCGCAACCTTCCCCACCTTGGCATGGATTGGTGCCGCTCGATGCTCGGCCTAGTGCGGCCGTCCACCTCAGCGCACGAGATCAGCGTGCAGCTTGGCGCATGGCAATCCTGACGATAAGGGTGATGGTGTCCAC
>NZ_WIVQ01000156.1:0-5504 GCF_009600545.1 Pseudomonas sp. FSL R10-1339
GGACTGGCTGGAGCCGCGCAGCATCGCCGCACTGGCGGCGCTGCAGCTGGGCGTCAGTGCCGAGCAGATCCGCCGCACCGTGGAATACGTCACCGAGCGGCGTCAGTTCGAACGCAGCATTGGCAGTTTTCAGGCGGTGCAAATGAGCATGGCCAACGCCCATATCGCCCTCGAAGCGCTGCGCAGCACCCTGTGGCAATTGTGCTACCGCCTGGACGCCGGTTTGCCGGCGCCCAGCGAAGCACTGGCCACGGCCTGGCAGGCCTGTGAAGCGGGGCATCTGATTGGGCACAACGCCCAGCACGTACATGGCGGCATAGGTGTCGACCTGACCTACCCGATACACCGCTTCCTCTACTGGAGCCGCGCCCTGGGTTGTGCCCTGGGTGGATCGGCAGCATGCCTTGAACGCCTCGGCGACTGGCTGAGCCATAACGACAAGCTGGGATGGAAATATGACCTTGCAGAACACCAAGCGCTTTGACGACGTGCGCCCCGGCGAAACCCTGCCGGAACTGGCGATCCCGATCACCGTGGGCCTGATCGCCGGTGGTGCCATCGCCACCCGCGACTACTTCCCCGGCCACCATGATGTAGAGGCGGCGCGGGAGTTGGGCTCGCCACATATCTTCATGAATATCCTCACCACCAACGGCCTGGTGCAACGCTATATCGAAGACTGGGCCGGCCCCGGGGCGCGTTTTGCCTCGCTGAAGATCAAGCTTGGCGCGCCGAATTATCCCGGCGACAGCATGACCTTCAATGGCGCGGTCACCCGTCAGGATGCCACTACCCGCACGGTGGAAATCACCCTCAGCGGCAAAAATTCCATGGGTAACCACGTGACCGGTACGGTCGCGCTGGTTCTGCCCTGATCGCGGAGACAGTACTCATGACGCAATCGTCACTTTCCGGCAGCGCGGCCATTGTTGGCCTGGGCGCGACCGAATTTTCGAAAAACTCCGGGCGCACCGAACTGCGTCTGGCGCTGGAGGCCACTCTGGCTGCGTTGAAAGACGCCGGTATTGACCCTTCCGAGGTCGAGGGCTTCAGCTCGTACTCGGTGGATAAAGTGCCGGAATATGAAATCGCCCGGTTGCTGGGGTGCAAGGACGTCAAGTTCTTCTCCCAGGTACCCCACGGCGGCGGTGCTGCCTGCGGGCCGATCATGCACGCTGCCATGGCCGTGGCCACCGGTGTGGCCAAAGTGGTGGTGGTGTACCGCGCCATGAACGAGCGCTCGTGGTATCGCTTCGGCAGCGGCAGCTACGGCTTTGCCTCGACCCCGACGTTCGAGAACGTCAACTACGGCTGGTATATGCCCCACGGCCTGCACACGCCGGCATCCTGGGTCGGGATGTTTGCCCAGCGCTACATGCATACCTACGGGGCCACCTCCGAAGACTTTGGCCGCGTAGCGGTAGCCGTACGGGATTTTGCCGCCACCAACCCCCAGGCGTTTTTCTACGGCAAGCCGATCACCCTGGAAGAACACCAGGCTTCGCGCTGGATCTGCGAGCCGCTGCACCTGCTCGATTGCTGTCAGGAATCCGACGGTGCGGTGGCGATGGTGATCACCTCGGCCGAGCGCGCCAGGGACTTGCGCCAGAAGCCGGTGATGATCAAGGCCGGTTCCCAGGGCATTACCTCGGGCCAGCAGATCATGACCTCGTTCTACCGCGACGACATCACCGGACTGCCGGAAATGGGCGTTGTCGCCAAAGAGCTGTATCGCCAGTCGGGACTTGGCCCCGAGGCGCTGCAAACGGCGATCATTTATGACCACTTCACCCCGTTTGTACTGCCGCAACTGGAAGAATTCGGCCTGTGCGAACGCGGCGAGGCCAAGGAGTTTATTCGCGCCGGGCACCATGCCCGTGGCGGCAAATTCCCGATCAATACCCATGGTGGGCAACTGGGCGAGGCTTATATCCACGGCATGAACGGCGTGGCCGAAGCGGTGCGGCAGGTGCGCGGCAGCTCGGTCAACCAGGTCGACAATGTCGAGAACGTACTGGTGACGGCCGGCACCGGTGTGCCAACCAGCGGCCTGATTCTGGGAGCAGCCTGAATGTTCGTCGACCTGACGCCAGAACAACATGCCCTGCGTTTGAAGGTGCGGGACTACTTCCAGAACCTGATGACCCCGCAGTTGCGTGAGCAATTGCGCGGCAAAGAGGGCGGCCAGCTGTACCGCGACACCATCCGCCAGATGGGCCGTGACGGCTGGCTGGCGGTGGGTTGGCCCAAGGAACACGGCGGCCAGGGCTATGGCCCTACCGAGCAGTTTATTTTCTTTGAAGAGGCCAATATCGCCGGTGCGCCGTTGCCGTTCGTAACCATCAGCACCGTGGGGCCGGCGTTGATGGCCCACGGCACCGAGCAGCAAAAGGCGCGGTTTTTGCCGGCTATCGCGGCAGGGGAAATCATCTTCGCCATCGGCTACTCCGAGCCGGATGCAGGCAGCGATCTGGCTGCGCTGAAAACCACGGCGCGCCTCGAAGGCGATGCGTTCGTGGTCAACGGCAACAAGCTCTGGACCTCGGGTGCTGAGTCGGCTGACTACATCTGGCTGGCGGCGCGCACCGATGCCGAGCGGCCGCGGCACAAAGGCGTGTCGATCCTGATTCTCGACACCCGCGCGCCAGGTTTTGCCAGCACAGTGATCCCGACCACCAGCATCCCGACGGCGGCCACCTACTACGACAACGTGCGGGTGCCCACCGACATGCTGGTGGGCGAGTTGAATGGCGGCTGGAAACTCATCACGGCACAACTTAACCACGAGCGTCTGGGCCTGGGCGCCTGGTCGGACAAGGTCGTGGGGCTGTTTGGCCGGGTCTTGAAGTGGGCCAATGCAGCCGATGAACGAGGCGTGCGTGCCACCGACAAGGCCTGGGTGCGTGCGGGACTGGCGCAGTGCTACGCGCGGCTGGAAGCCATGCGCCTGATCAACCTGCGCATTGCCGCTGACCTCGAGCGCGACCGCATGGACGTGGCGCTGGCGTCGACCACCAAGGTCTACGGCTCGGAGTCGGGGATCGAGATATTGCGAGTCCTGAGCAACATGGTCGGTGCCGCGGGCTTGATACGCAGCGGTTCACCGGCGGCGCTGCTGCACGGCGAACTGGAGTACGAAGTGCGTGCTTCAGTGACCCTGACCTTTGGCGGTGGCACCAATGAAATCCAGCGCGAGCTGATCGCCCAGTTCGGTTTGGGCATGCCGCGTACCCAGCGTTAAACAATGCCGAAAACCTGTAGCCGCTGGCGAGGTACGAGGCTGCGACAAGGGGCGCAGGCCCTGCAGATCACCGGGGCTGCTGCTCATCCCGTCGCAGCCTCGTACCTCGTCAGCGGCTACAAGAACCGAAAGGTGAAACAACATGAACGCGATTGACCAGTTCAGAGAACAGACCCGCAGCTGGCTTGAGGCCAATTGCCCGCCATCGCAACGCAAGGCCATCCCTGAAGGCGAAATGGTGTGGGGGGCCCGCAAGATGGAGTTCCCCAGTGAAGATGCGCAATTGTGGTTCGAGCGCATGCGCGACAAAGGCTGGTTCTGCCCCGAGTGGCCCGTTGAATACGGTGGCGCCGGGCTGAGTGCGGAGTACAACGCCGTGCTCGAAAGCGAGCTGCGCCGCCTCAAATGCCGCCCGCCGCAAATCAACCTGGGCATCTGGATGCTGGGCCCGGTGCTGCTGGAGTTCGGTACCGAAGAGCAGAAAAAACAGCTGCTTACACCCATGACCCGCGGTGAGGTGCGCTGGTGCCAGGGCTTCTCCGAGCCCAATGCCGGTTCTGATCTGGCCAGCCTGAAAACATCGGCCCGGGATGCCGGCGATCACTTTGTGGTCGATGGCAGCAAAATCTGGACCTCCTACGGCGACAAGTCGGACTGGATGTACGCTCTGGTGCGCACCGATGCCAAGGCCAGCAAGCACACGGGCATCAGCCTGATCGTACTGGACATGAAGAGCCCCGGAGTCAGCGTTGCGCCGATTGATTTGATCAGCGGCAAGTCGGCGTTCTGTCAGGTGTTTTTCGACGCCGTCAAAGTTCCGAAAAGCCAGTTGATCGGCCCGCTGCACGGTGGCTGGAACCTGGCCAAGCGTCTGTTGCAACACGAACGCAAGGCCATGTCCAAGTTCGGCGAATTCAGCTTGCCGACCCATTTTCATTTGTTGCCCCTGGTCAAACAGTACTTGCCCGAGGCCACCGGCCAGAGCGAGTCGGCACTGGTTGCACGAGCGGTGGCCACGGCCATGAACGAGCACAGCTACAACCTGACCGTGCAGCGCATGGGCGAAGCCGCCCGCGTCGGGCAGGACGTCAGCGGGCTGATGTCGATCATGAAGCTGGTGCACACCGAACAGGAGCGCGACAAGTTCGAAGTGCTGCTCGATGTCATGGGCTATCAGGGACTGGGCTGGGACCCGGATGCTTTCAGCCCCCAGCAACAGGCAATCACCCGCGGCTGGTTGAACAGTTTCGCCCTGACCATCTCTGGCGGCTCGTCGGAAGTGCAGCTCAACGTTATTGCCAAGCGGGTCCTGGGCCTGCCTGACGTGAAGTAAGGAAACTCACCATGAACCTGCTTTACAACGAAGATCAACGACTGCTGGCCGACAGCGCCGGCGAATTTCTCGCCGCGCGCAGCCCGGTGTCCCGTCAGCGCGCCTTGCGGGATGAAGCGCAGGTGGACGGCTTTGATCCGCTACTGTGGCAAGACGCGGTGGCGTTGGGCTGGAGTGCAATTCCTTTCCCGGAAAACCTCGGCGGGCTGGATTTTGGCTGCATGGGCCTGGGGCCGATTTTTGAAGCCATCGGTTGTAATCTCAGTGCCACGCCGTTGCTTTCGAGTGTGGTGCTCAGCGGATCGCTGCTGCACCTGCAAGGCAATGCACAGCAGCAGGACCGCTGGCTGTCGGCGACCATCAGCGGGGGGCAGCGGGTGGCGCTGGCGCTGGACGAACAGCCACGGCACAACCCGGCGAAAGTGGCGTTGCAAGCTGTGGCCAATGGCGACGGCTACAGCCTGAGCGGAGATAAATATTTCGTTATCGACGGGGTGGGGGCCGACGCTTATCTGGTGGCGGCACGCACCGGCACGGCAGGCATCAGTCTGTTCCTGCTGCCGGCAGATGCCCCGGGCCTGACCGTCAGCCCGTTGCCGCTGATTGACTCGCGCAACCATGCGCGCTTGCAGCTGGATCAGGTACAGGTCGGGGCTGATGCCTTGCTGGGTGCCGCCGGGTCTGCCATGCCGGCCTTGAATATCGCCCTGGATCGCGGCCGCGTGTGTCTGGCTGCCGAGATGCTGGGCATGTCTGAAAAGCTGTTTGAACTGACCCTCGACTACCTCAAGACCCGAGTGCAGTTTGATGTGGCGATAGGCACCTTCCAGTCCCTGCAACATCGCGCGGCGCAGTTGTATGTGGATCTGGCGCTGGCACGCAGCGCCGTGATGGCCGGTCTGGCGGCGCTGGACGACCGCAGCCTGAGCG
>NZ_WIVQ01000157.1:0-5488 GCF_009600545.1 Pseudomonas sp. FSL R10-1339
ACCCGGCACGGCTGGAGCGCCTGGCCGATGGCCGGCTCAATCTGGGCGCGCAGGGCTGGCTCTCCGGCCCGGCGAGCTTGTGCAGCGAAGAGCAGCGCCTGGTGCCGGACCCGAAACTGCGTCTGCACCTCAAGCAGTTCCCCCTCGACAGCCTGGCCGAGTGGTTGCCCAAGGACTTCCAGTGGCAGGGCCAGCTCAATGCCGACTTGATGCTGGACTTGCCTGCCAGCGGGCCTAAAGGCCAGGTGGTGGTGGATGCCAGTGGTGGCACGTTGCGCTTCAAAGACAAGGGCCAGTGGCTGGACTTCCCATACCAGGCGTTCAAGCTGACCAGCAACCTGACCCCTAACCGGGTTGAATCGCGGCTTGATTTCGATGGTGGCAAGCTGGGGCAGTTGATGCTGGCAGCGCGGATCAATCCGCTGCCCAAAAGCAAACCTGTTACCGGTGAATTCCGTCTCACCGGGCTGGATGTGTCGATGATTCGTCCGTTTGCGCCGATGGTGGAAAAACTCACCGGCCAGCTCAACGGCTCTGGCACGATATCGGGTGCTTTGCTGTCGCCCCATGTCAACGGCAATGTGGCCCTGACCGGCGGTGAAATCTCGGGGCCGGAGCTGCCGACCAACTTCGAGAATGTGCAGCTTTCGCTGGCCATCAACGGCGAAACGGCGCAGATCAATGGCGGCTGGACCAGCGGCGACAAGGGCCAGGGCAGCGTCAGCGGCAATGTGGCCTGGGGTCAGGCAGTGGCGGTCAATGTGCTGGTCAAGGGCAACAACCTGCCGGTGACGGTCGAGCCTTATGCCAAGCTGGAAGTCGCCCCGGACCTGAAAATCTCCCTCAACCCCGACAACACCCTGTTGATCGCCGGTACGGTGAACGTGCCCAAGGGTGAAATCGTGGTACGGGAATTGCCACCCTCGACGGTCAAGGTGTCAGATGACACGGTGATTGTGGGCCAGCAGACGACGGGTGAAGCCGCGCCGATGCAGGTCGACATGGATATCACCGTGGTGGTGGGGCAGGAGTTGCTGACATTCTCCGGCTTTGGCCTGAACGCCGATCTGGCGGGGCAGGTGCATATTGGCAACGACATGGACACCCGTGGCGAGCTGCGCCTCAATAACGGTCGCTACCGTGCCTATGGCCAGAAGCTGACCATACGCCGTGCGCGTTTGCTGTTCGCCGGGCCGATTGACCAGCCTTATCTGGATATCGAAGCGGTCCGCCAGACCGACGACGTGATTGCCGGGATTCGCCTGACAGGCAGTGCGGAACAGCCCACTACGCAAATCTTCTCGGAACCGGCCATGAGCCAGGAACAGGCGTTGTCTTACCTGATCCTTGGGCGTCCGCTGACGGGTACCGGGGAAGATGAAAACCTGCTGGCGCAGGCGGCGCTGGGCCTGGGCCTGATGGGCAGTTCGGGGATTACCACCAGCCTGGCCAACCACCTGGGGATCAAGGATTTTGAGCTTGATACCGAAGGCACCGGCAACAGCACGGCAGTGGTGGCCAGTGGCAAGATCAACGAGCGGCTGAGCGTACGCTATGGTGTGGGTGTGTTTGAACCTGCCAGTACCATTGCCCTGCGTTACAAACTGAGCAAGCGTGTGTATGTCGAAGTAGCCAGCGGTTTTGCCAGCTCGCTGGATATCTTCTACAAACGGGATTTCTGACGTGCTGTGATATGACCTGATGGTGTGGGAGCGAGCCTGCTCGCGAAACAGGCGACGCGGTTTGCTTGTATCGCGAGCAGGCTCGCTCCCACAGGATAGGGTAAAGGTAGTGCAGCCTCAGAGCGTGAGCTGCTTCATCGTTGCTTCGGCATAGCGCAACCCGGCCACGGCGCTGGCCGGGAATATGCTTTCCAGTGCGGCCAGCTCGCTGGCGCTCAGCTTGACCTCCAGCGCTCCCACATTCTCCTGCAGATACTTGCGTTGCTTGGTGCCCGGAATCGGGATCAGGTAATCGCCCTGTGCCAGTACCCAGGCCAACGCCAGTTGCCCGGCCGTCACGCCTTTTTCGGCAGCCAGGGTTTGCACTTGTTCGACCAACAGCAGGTTTTTGCCGAAGTTCTCACCTTGGAAACGGGGATTGAAACGGCGGAAATCGTCTGCGGCAAAATCGTCCACGGTTCTTAGCGCACCGGTCAAAAATCCCCGACCCAGCGGGCTGTAGGGCACAAAGGCAATGCCCAGGCGCTGACAGGCTTCAAGGCAACCGTTGCCTTCCTGGTCGCGGCTCCACAGCGAGTACTCACTTTGCAATGCGCTGATCGGATGCACTTTGTGCGCTCGTTCAAGGGTCGCCACCGATGCCTCGCTCAGGCCCAGATAACGCACCTTGCCTGCCTTGACCAGAGCTGACAGCGCGCCGACGGTTTCTTCAACCGGTACGTTCGGGTCCATGCGGTGCTGGTAGTACAGATCCAGCGTCTCAACCCCAAGGCGCTTGAGGCTGCCTTCGACGGCCTGGCGGATGTACTCGGGGCGACCATTTATGTCGCGAAAGGCCGGATTGGCCGGGTCGCGTACGATGCCGAATTTACTGGCCAGAAACACTTGCTCGCGTTTCCCGCGAATGGCCTGGCCAATCAGTTCTTCGTTGGTGTGTGGCCCATAAATGTCGGCGGTATCGAGCAGGTTGATGCCCAGTTCCAGAGCGTGGTGCAGGGTGGCCACGGCTTCGCGGGTGTCGCTGCCGGTGGTGTAGAAGTCGGTCATGCCCATGCAGCCCAGGCCAATAGCGCTGACCTGAGGTCCGTCTTTACCCAGTTGGCGAGTGTGCATGCGAGGTGCTCCTGAATGAGTGGGGTAGGGCTATTCTTCACCTCGACAGTGGCAAGATAAACAGGGTAAATACACCATCACTGTTCGTAATTTCTAAACAATGGAGGGGTTATGGACCGTTTCAACGCGATGCGGGTCTTCACTCGCATCGTTGAACTGGGCGGCTTTACCAAGGCTGCCGACAGTCTGCAATTACCTCGTGCATCGGTGACGGTGTTGATCAAGCAACTGGAAGCGCATTTGGGCGTGCAGCTGCTGCATCGCACCACTCGCCAGGTCAGTCCGACCCTGGATGGCGCGGCGTACTACCAGCGCTGCGTCAACCTGCTGGATGATCTTGATGATGCCGAAGGGCTGTTTCGCGGCAGCCAGCCCAAAGGCACGCTGCGGGTCGAGATGCCCGCTTCGGTGGGGCGTCTGGTGGTGTTGCCGGCCTTGCCGGAGTTCACGGACCGTTACCCGCAGATCGAACTGGAAATCGGCCTCAACGACCGCCCGGTGGACCTGATTCGGGAAGGTGTGGATTGTGTGATCCGCGGTGGACTGACCATGGACGACTCCCTGGTGGCGCGGCCCCTGGTGCAGATGGATCAGGTGACATGCGCCAGCCCTGCCTATTTGCAAGCTCGCGGTGTACCGCAATCGCTCGAAGACCTGAGCGGGCATCAGGTGGTGGAATATTTCTCCAGCGCCTCGGGCAAGCGTTACGGGCTGGAATTCCAGGTCGATGATGAAGTGCGCCTCGTCGACTTGCCCAAGCGGCTTGCGGTCAACAGTGCCGAGGGGTATCTGGCGGCGTGTGTGGCGGGGTACGGGCTGGTGCAAACCCCCCATTACCATGTTGCGCAGCTGGTGCGCGAAGGGCGCCTGCAAGAAGTGCTCAGAGACTGTTTGCCACCGCGGCTGGCGTTAACAGCCTTATATCCACACCATCGGCAATTGTCGCCGCGGGTACGTGTCTTTGTGGACTGGCTGGTGGACCTGTGTGCCCGGCCGGGGAGTGCCTTCAAACGTTAGTCCGGGCCTGCAGGGCAGGCCCGGGATGTTCGTTGGTGGCAGCCAAAAAGCTGGCTTGGCTGTAAGATGGGGCCCGATTTTTTCAATTTCTCCATGAAAACCGACCCGGTTGGCGGCTTTCGTATACGGACTTACTGTCAGGAACAGGTCATGACCCCTTCGCAGCGCTTGAAATACTCGATTTTGATATCACTGGTGGTTCTGGGCATCATGTTCGGCCTTTCTTACTTGCAAAACGCCGGCATGATCACCGAGAAGATGTTCCAGTACATCGCCATCGGTGTGGCCGTGGTCGTGGTTGTCATCAACGGCGTCATGCGCCGCAAGACCAAGATCTAAGCTTCGATCTTGCCGGTCAAAACGGCTTCAGCCTGTGGATGCAGGCTGTAGCTCTTGTCGCTGTTGAGTACCACCACCCCTTCGCTGCACAGGCGCTTGAGTACCTCGCGCACACTCAAGAATGACAGCGGGATATCCAGCGCCTGCAAGTGGCTGTGCATGCCGCGCACCCCCAGCCTGCGATCATTGCCTGCAGCCGTTAACAGCGCGTCAATGACCTTGAGCCGCACCAGGCTGGTACGCAGCCCGAAACACTTGAGCAGGTGGCGGATCCGTTCGTTGCCTTGCAAGGGCGCGAGCGCTTCCAGCAGCCCGGTATCGGGCTGAAAAGCGACTTCGCGATGCGGGTTTCTACCATCCGTTGGTATTTGCTGGTTATGCATGCAAAAAACTCCTTTTCAGAGTCTGATCAGGAAAAGAAAAAAATGCTCTTACTTAACTAGACGAATGAGCGACAGAAATCATGAACATTCAAATGTAGAAATTTTGTCGTGAATTCGTCTCAATCGCGTTTGCGACCAGTGTAGGCGGGGGTTTGGAGCGATTATTAAATTTTTTTAATCGTGAAGGGCATGCTCTGGCCCTCTACAGGGCCTGGCGGGCAGTCAGCACCGGCCGACCCTCGGTGTTGCGGCTCAGGTATACCGGCAACACTTTGGGCAGGGAGGTCACCAGATGATCGATTTCCCGGGTATTGAATACACCCCCAATGCGCAGTTTGCCGGTGGCGCTGTCGGCCAGGGCGAGGGGAGTGTCGAGGTAGCGGTTGATCAGGGGCAAGGCGTCAGCCAGTGACAGGTTGTCCAGCACCAGCTGGCCGTTGCGCCAGGCCAGCTCGGAGGTGACGGCCGCGACCGGGCCAATTTGCGCGGCATGGTCGCCTGCCTTGTAACGCGCCTGCATGCCCGGCTCCAACCGCAGGCCATCGCCACTCAGGCGCTTGTTGCTGGTGACCAGCACCGAACCTTCGAGCAGGGTGATCCGCACCTGGTCTTCGTACATCCACACATTGAACTGGGTGCCTGTGACACGCACCTGGCCTTCTGCCGCCTGCACCAGAAACGGGTGGGATGCGTCGTGACTGACCTTGAAAAAGGCCTCGCCCTTGCTCAGGGTCACCTGGCGCTGATCCTTGTAGTTACTGAAGGTCAGTTGGCTGCCCAGGTTGAGTTCGACCTGGCTGCCATCGGGCAGTGTCACCGTCCTGGCACTGGCATCGGCGCTGTAGCGCTCATGGGCATTGGGCACCCAGCCCAGTTGCCAGCCGCTGTAGGCCGCCACGGGAAGGGCGAGCAGGGTAATGGCGGCGGCCACGGCAAAGCGCTGCCAGGTGCTGC
>NZ_WIVQ01000158.1:0-5286 GCF_009600545.1 Pseudomonas sp. FSL R10-1339
GTGTCGAGTTCACGATCATGCGTGACTCGTCCAGCGTGACGTTCGGATAGCGCTGCCGAAACATCGGCCCCAGCCACCATGACGTCGTCGCACGATGCCCATCAAGCAGGCCGCTCTCTGCAAGCAAGAAACTACCGGAGCAGGCGGCACCAAGGTGCGCGCCAGCGGCGGACCACTGCTGTAGCACGGCGACCGCATCGGGCACGTCGGGGCGTGTGAGCCGAGCCGAGAGCGTGTCAGGCATCTTTTCACCAAACGCGGGCACGAGCACGACGTCTGGTTCCGGCACACCACGCGCAGTGACCACGGGGACCGTCAAGCCTTGCGCAGTTCGGATGCGACGCCGCACGCCCACCAGCGTGAGCTCTATGTGCGCGGGAGCCTGTGGCAGCGAGCCCGACATCGCATTGGCCAAGCCCACTGTGTCGGTGAGCGCCGCAAGCCCCAGATCAAACACGCCATCACAAACAAGGATGTGGATTTTCATGGCAACAATGATATCAATGTTGTCATTATTGTCTATAGAGATGGCTGTCATGAAGACTTAGACTGCAGGCTCGTCGATCCATTCATCTAACCCAGTTACCCAAAGGATTACAGTATGACCAAGCTCGCCCTGTTTGTTCGCCTCGAAGCCAAACCCGGCCAGGAGGCTGCGCTTGCCGACTTCCTGGCCAGCGCACTGCCGCTCGCCAACGCCGAGTCCGGCACCACTGCCTGGTTCGCATTGAAGTTTGGCCCTTCGACGTTCGGTGTGTTCGATGCCTTTGCCGATGAGGCAGGTCGCCAAGCACATCTGAACGGCCAGATCGCCGCGGCCTTGATGGCCAACGCCGCGACCTTGCTCAGTTCTCCGCCCAATATCGAGAAGGTCGAACTGCTTGCAGCCAAACTGCCTGCATGACAACCCGGCCTTGACCAAATCAGGTCACGCTGCAGGATGGGGGGCACAAGCTCTACGCAGCGATCCCCCCCTCGATTGCACTTGCCCAGGGAGCTACCTTCCACAGCGATTGGGGGGCAATATTGCAGCCAGAACTTCCAAGCTGCGTCAGCAAGCAGGGGCAACATCAGGGCTGGCTGTGATGTTCCGATTCGTCGGGTAGTTATCGAGAAGTACCGACTGTTTGCAACGTGTCGGTACCGAGAGCCGTCTGGGCGAGCCAGATTTCCGGCCCATTGGAAGTCCGCAGTCCGCAAGCGCGGATCGATCGAGCGATTTGTTGAAAATCAACGACCTAGCATCGGGCCGTTCGGGCCGTTCGGGCCGTTCGGGCTAGTGAGGGTTTCTGGGGGGGCGTAACGATTCGAACTCCTGCAGGGGCTCGGTGGGGTGGAACCCTGCGCCAAACCTATGTAACTCAGCGCCTTGCGACCGCTGCAAACTCCTGCGGAAAGGTGCGGAATCCGGACCTTGATGCCCGCAATCCTACCAGTTCTGCCCTGGTCGGGTCACCAACCGAGCGCATCAGACAGGGCGCCAGTTCTATTCCCGTTTGGGAATTGAACCCGCGTCAGCATCCACTCATCCGACGTTCGATCAGGCGGTGACGAACCGCTCCCGAAATGCTCGCCGGACCTGGTCGTAAGGCACAGGGCTGGTGGCGTGCGGGACCAGCGCGCTTCTGTCGCCGATGAGGTAGTTGATCCGGTAGGTGCAGTTTCCGGAGGGGTGCAGCATGCCGGCAATCACCCGGTCGGGATTCAGAACCCGCTCCTGGATCAGGCGGTCCAGCACGCTCTGGACCTACGGCCCCAAGCCAACGAACATGGCATCTTTCAGTTCTTCGACTTCCGCCGCGAAGTGCTACAGCAGGTACTTCCTCAGCAAGGGGTGCTTGGTCATATCCGGTGAGCCACGGTAATCGTCGTCCTTTACGAATACCGGATAGCGCAGACATTGATTTTCGTGCGTTAGAGAGGGCCTCGCTGCCCAAAAGCCTCACGCGCAAACTCCAAGAAGCTGCGCAGCTTTGGAGTCATTCTTCGGTCAGGGGCATAGAGGATGTGCATTGCGGTATTCGGCACCGGGTACTGCGGCAACAGACGCACCAGTGTCCCATCGCGCAGTGCATCGCTAACCAACTCTATCGGCTGTAGAACCACGCCTAGACCAGCTACAGCCGCTGCCAGCAGTGGATCACCTTGATTGATCGTTAATTTGCTTGTAATAGGAACATCTATACGCCCCTCCGGGCTGTCGAAGCTCCAGTGTGAGCGGCCATCAGAATAGGTAAACCCCAGACATTCCTGCTGCTGTAGATCCCACGGATTGATGATGGGAGGGCGACGTGCAAGATAGGACGGCGCAGCGCATAAAACCATCTGATAGGGCTCCAGTGGCAATGCCTTCAACCCACTGCTCGCCAGCTCGCCGATGCGAAATACCACGTCGTAACCATCATCAACGATATCGACCAGTTCGTTCGATAACGTTAGGTCAACAGACACCTGAGGATACCGAACCATGTATTCCAGCAGGCGTGGCGAAAGCGTGCGGATTCCGAACGTGACCGGCGCGTTGATGCGAAGGCGGCCGCTTGGTGTGCCCCGAGTGAGGGCAGCCAGGCTCTCGGCAGACTGCATGTCTGCAAGGATCAGTTTTGCTCGCGGGTAGAACGCCCTGCCGAAGTCGGTGAGGCTTTGCCTGCGCGTAGTCCGGTGCAGCAGGGAAACACCCAGATGTTGTTCGAGCATTTTCACCTGTTTCCCTACCAATTGAGGGGACAGATTCAGGTCGTCCGCAGCGGCGCTGAATGAACCCAGCTCAACTGTTTTGACGAACGTGGCCATCTGGGTCAGGCGATCCATTATAAACACTCTGTTTCTAGTAATACGCCATCGTAGGCATTTATCTAGCGCCAACCAATGACTAAATTTTTGACACCTTTCGAGTGCCCGGATACCTTCCGGATGTACGTCGAGGCCCATTGATAAACGAGGTATTTATGATGGCACGCATTGTCAGAATTCATGAATACGGTGACGCCAGCGTTCTGAAGCTGGAAGATCTGGAAGTATCGGCACCAGCAGCAAACGAGGTGCAAATTAGTGTTAAAGCTTTTGGCTTGAACCGAGCCGAAGTGATGTTCCGCAATCACGCATACCTACAAGAAGCGGAGTTCCCCAGCCGCTTAGGCTACGAGGCCGCAGGCATCGTAACGGCAGTTGGGAGCGACGTAACCGAGATCACGATTGGTGACTCGGTCGCTCTGATCCCACCTCTGGATATTGCTCGCTGGGGCACCTACGGCGAGTTGGCCAATGTACCGGCCCACCTGGTGGTAAAGAGCCCTGAGAACTTGTCCTTTGAAGAGGCTGCGGCGTCTTGGATGCAGTACGTCACCGCCTGGGGGGGATTGATTGAACAGGCGAAGCTACGTCAGGGCGATTTTGTCATCGTTACCGCCGCGTCAAGCAGTGTTGGCTTGGCCGCCTTCCAAATGGCTCGTATGGTCGGCGCCACATCGATTGCGATCACTCGAACTCACGCGAAGAAGCAAGCCCTACTTGATGCAGGCGCTGCGCATGTCATCGTCAGCGATGAAGAGGATATCGTCGAGCGTGTTATGACGATAACTGCCGGTCAAGGCGCTCGCGTTGTATTCGATCCTGTAGGCGGGCCGTCCTTGGAACCTCTCACGCAGAGCATGGCGCGGGGCGGAATTTTGCTGGAGTACGGCGCACTTAGCTCTGAACCGACACCATTCCCACTGTTTACCGTGCTGGGCAAAAGCCTGACTTTGAAGGGCTATCTCTACGCAGAGATTGTGGCCGACCCTGAAGCCCTAGAGAGAGCAAAGGCTTTTATTCTGCAAGGGTTGGAGTCCGGTGCGTTGCGCCCGATCATCGCAAAGACATTCACACTTAGCGACATCCAGGATGCCCATCGTTTCCTTGAAGCCAATCAGCAGATCGGCAAGATCGTGGTAACTGTCTGACCAGCAATTATGGGGCTGAGAGCGTAATCCTTCGGCCCCGATTCAAGCCAGCCCTGATGACCGCTTTTGGCCGATTCTGTGTATCCGTCCGGCCAACACACCTTCTTGGCCCCGACGCCAAAGGCGATGGTGTCCACCTGATTTAAGTGGACACCATTTCTAGCCTTTTATGCCGCTGGGCAAACCTATTTTCCCGAGGGCGTGGCGCGGCCGGGTTGGTATCAGCCAACGGACAGAGGTGTTGAGCGCAGGCTGGGAGAAAGACTCGCTTGGCTGCGCTCGCTCGATGATGAGACGCCGCCAGAGGCGGACGCCTGATCGGTCCATCCGAAACCTGCCCATCGTGATCTCACAAACTACAGGATAAGCACATGCCAGCCTCTTCTTTTGGTGAGTCCTCGGCGCATATCAGACGGAGACGCGTTGCCCACTATCTACGCACGGAGTCTGGCGCTGCGGTGCTGCTGGTGATCGTCACGGTTGTGGCGCTCGTGTGGGCGAACTCGCCGCTATCTAACGCCTATTTCGAGTTGTGGCACCTAGACGTCGGGTTCAACTTCGGGCCACTGCGCCTACACATGGATCTGCATCACTGGGTCAACGACGGCCTGATGGTCGTCTTCTTCTTCCTGATCGGACTGGAGGTGCGTCAGGAGTTCGCCCACGGATCGCTCCGTGACCGCAGCCGTGCCCGCCTCGCCCTGATCGCGGGGGTCACGGGAGTCGTGCTTCCCGCGCTGGTGTATGTCCTGATCGTGAAACTAGCCGGAAGTGAGGGCCTGCACGGGTGGGGTGCGGTGGTCGGCACCGATACGGCGTTCATGCTGGGCACCTTGGCGATCGTCGGCCCGCGGCTATCGGGTCAGTTGCGCGTGTTCCTGCTCACCCTGACCGTGGTCGATGACTTCCTCGCAGTGTCCATCATCGGCATCGTCTATAGCGAGGAGATCCGGATCGTCCCGTTGCTTATCGCCCTCGCCAGCCTCGTTGGATTGTGGTTGTTGGGGCGCACCCGCCAGTGGCGGGCGACGCCGTATGTGTTGATCGTGATCGTGCTGTGGTTCGCAACCGTGTATTCCGGCATCCATGCCTCCCTCGCCGGGATGGCCGCGGGGCTGCTGATCCCCGCCTATGCGACGCAACGTCACGGGGTCGTTGCGGCAAGACAGTTGTTCCGTGACTTCTGGCAGTCTCCGAGTGCCGCATCGGCCCGCGCGGTGGACTGCGGGCTGTCCCAGGGTATCTCGGTGAATGAGCGGCTGCACGAGTTCCTGCGGCTGCCGACGGCGCTGCTGATCGTGCCGGTGTTCGCCTTGGCGAACGCCGGGGTGGACCTGCGTGGCGG
>NZ_WIVQ01000159.1:0-5261 GCF_009600545.1 Pseudomonas sp. FSL R10-1339
GCGTCAGGCCAGCGCAAGGCGGGCTGCCCAGGCGGCGGCACTGAACGTTGCCCAGCGCCAATTGCACACCCAGCGCGCTGCCATTGAACAAGCCCGTGCACAACTGGCCAGCGCCCAGGCCAGCACCCGCCAAAGCAAGCTTGATGAACAGGACACCGTGGTTTACAGCTCCCTGGCCGGCCGCGTCGGCAGCCGCTCGGTGCGGGTGGGCCAATACCTGCAACCCGGAACGCGCCTGATGACCATAGTGCCCCTCGATGAGGTCTACCTGACCGCCAACTTCAAGGAAACCCAGATCGAGCGCATGCACCCCGGCCAGACCGTGGCGGTGCATATCGATGCCTGGCCGGGGATAAAATTTGAGGGTGTGGTTGAAAGCCTGTCGCCCGGTACCGGCTCACAGTTCGCCCTGCTGCCGTCCAACAACGCCACCGGCAACTTCACCAAGATCGTACAGCGGGTGCCGGTGCGCATTCGCCTGAACCCCTCTGCCGATAAAGGCATTGAGTGGATGCCGGGGCTGTCGGCCACTGTCGACGTCGACACCCATCGTGGCTAGTGCTGTTGCTGCATCCGCAGCGCTGCAACCGCCCCGGGCAAATGCCAGTACCAGCGACTGGATTGTGGTCTTTGCTGGCGCATTGGGCGCGTTGATGGCCACGCTGGACATCTCCATCACCAACGCCGCCCTGCCTCAGATTCAGGGCCAGATTGGCGCCTCTGGCACCGAAGGCACATGGATCTCGACCGGCTACCTGATGGCTGAAATTGTCATGATCCCGTTAACCGCCTGGTTGACACGGGTGTTCGGGCTGCGCAATTTCCTGATCGGCAACGCGATTCTGTTCAGTCTGTTTTCGATCCTGTGCGGCATTAGCGAAACCTTGCCGCAGATGGTCATTGGCCGGCTCGGCCAGGGCTTTGCCGGGGGGGCCATGATTCCCACGGCGCAGGTGTTGGTGGCCACCCGCTTACCGCGCCATCAAATGCCCATCGGCATGACAATGTTCGGCCTGATCGTACTGCTCGGGCCACTGCTGGGCCCGGTATTGGGCGGCACCCTGACCGAAAATTTCAGCTGGCGCTGGTGTTTCTTTCTGAACATTCCGGTGTGCGCCTTGCTGCTGGTGATGCTCAGTCAGGGTCTGAAAAAAAGCCCGAGCAACTGGCAAGCGTTTATCAAGGCCGACTGGCTGGGGATTATCGGCCTGACCGTGGGCCTTAGCGCCATGACCGTGGTACTCGAAGAAGGCAATCGCGAGCGCTGGTTCGAGTCTTCGCACATCATCGGCCTGAGCCTGCTGGCGGTGTCCGGGATCGCCTTGCTGCTGATTGCCCAGAGGCTGTCGAAGACGCCGATTGTGCGTCTGAAACTCCTGCTCAATCCGCGCTTTGCCAGCGTGATCGCGATTGTATTTGTGGTGGGCTGCGGACTGTATTGCGTGGCTTTTGTACTGCCGCAATTTCTGAGCAATATTGCCGGTTTCAATGCTCAGCAATCCGGAGCGGTGATGCTGATGTCGGGTTTGCCGGCGTTTTTGATGATGCCTGTTTTGCCACGCCTGCTTGGCCGCGTGGATACCCGCATCATGGTCATGCTTGGCCTCGGTTGCCTGGCCAGCAGTTGCCTGGCCAGCAGTTGCCTGTTGGCCATGGGGCTGACCGCCGACAGCGTGGGCGAGAATTTCACTCGCACCCAACTGCTGCTGGGCCTGGGCCAGGTAATGGCGATGATGCCGCTCAATCAGGCCTCCATGAGCTGCGTGCCGGCCCACGAGGCGGGTGAGGCTGCGGGTATCTACAACATGGCGCGCAACCTCGGCAGCTCGGTGGGGCTGGCGCTGCTGGGGACGTTTATCGAGCGGCGCAGCAGCTTCCATGACGCCACCTTGCGCGATGCCGTAAGCGTACAGTCGGTCGAAGCTCACACTCAGCTTGCAGCGTCCGCCCAGGGCTTTTTCGCTGAGCACGGCGATCTCGCCCATGCCCAGCTCCAGGCACTGGGTCAACTGGCCGGGCAGATCCAGGTTCAGGCGCAAGTGATGACCTACAGCGAAACCTTCTACGTGCTCGGCATCGCCTTGCTTTTGTGTCTGCCCCTCGCCCTCTTTCTAAAAAAACCGCCTGCCGGTACGCCATTGAACACAGGACACTGACCATGATCGCTTGCAAACCCTTGAGCCTGTTGGGTCCGTTGTTGCTGGTGGGCTGCACCTTGGGCCCGGACTATCACGCGGCACCCGACAGCCACCTGCAAGACAGGGACTTTACCCGTCAGGTGGTTGGCACCCAGGCGCAAACACCACAGGTTGCCGAATGGTGGCGCGACCTCAATGACCCGGTGCTCAACCAGTTGATCGACAGTGCACTGGGCCACAGCCCCGATCTGCAAGCGGCCGCCGCGCGGTTACGCCAGGCCCGCGCCGGACTGGCGGAAAAACGCAGCAACCAGATGCCCAAAAGCTCGGCCACGGCAGCGGCGCTTTACACCGGCTCGGGTGACAGCCAGACCGACGCCACCCACCTGTACCTGAGCGGTTTCGATGCCAGCTGGGAGCTGGATATTTTCGGCGCCAGCCGCCGCGCGGTAGAAGCAGCCAGTGCCGAAGCCGATGCCGTACAGGCGGATCTGGCCGACGCCCATGTGCAACTGGCCGCTGAAGTGGGCCAGGCCTATATCGGCCTGCGCGACCAGCAACAGCGGCTGCGCATCGCCCGCCAGTCCGAACAGCTTGAGCGCCAGTTGCTGGACTTTACCGGGCAGCGCCTGGCCCAGGGAACCGCCTCGGAACTGGACCGTGAACGCATCGCCACCCAGGTCGAAACCACCCGTGCCGCGTCCATCGCCCTGGAGCTGGAAGTGATTGAATCCCTCGACGAACTGGCCTTGCTCAGCGGTCTCGAGCCCGGCGCCCTGGACACCCGTTTGGGCACCGAAGCCGCGCTGCCGGCACTGCCCGCCATGGTCAATATCGGTGACCCGGCGCAGTTGCTGCAACAGCGCCCCGACATCCGCGCTGCAGAACGCCGGCTGGCTTCCAGCACCGCGCAGATCGGAGAACACAAGGCGGCGGCATTTCCCAGGGTCAGCCTGTTCGGCTCCCTGAGTTTCAGCGCCAGCGCGCCGGGCCATCTGTTGCGCAAGGACAACCTCAGCGCCCTGGGTGTCCCCTATCTGCAGTGGAACTGGCTGGACTTTGGCCGCGTGCAGGCCCAGGTCAAACAGGCCGAAGCCGGACGCGACGAGGCCCTGGCCAGGTACCGCAGCAGCGTGCTCGGTGCCCTGCGCGATGCCGATGTGGCACTGGCCCGCTACGGTAACGAACGCCAGCGCAGGGGCACCCTGGGCCGGGTCGAAACCAGCGCCGTACGCGCATCCACCCTCACCGAACAGCGATACCGCGCCGGTACCAGCAGCGTGCTCGACTGGCTGGACGCCGAACGCACCCGCTACCGCGCCGAACAGGACCGGGTTCACAGTGACGGTCAGTTGATCAAGGACTACATAGCCCTGCAAAAGAGTCTTGGGTTAGGGTGGCGCTCCCCGACCTGATTTCCGGATAGACCATGCGCTCCAGCCAGCATGATTTGATGTGGCGCCAGCTGCTGCCCAAAGTGCGCAGGCACGATGAGCCGCTGCAGGTGCAGCTGTGCACCGCGTTTGTCACGGCCATGCTCGACGGGCGCTTACCTGGCGGTACACGGCTGCCATCGAGCCGTGATCTGGCCATGCTGACCGGGGTTTCGCGCAATACCGCAGTACTGGTCTACGAACGCCTGGTAGCCGAGGGTTATGTCGATTCGCGGCCCCGTGACGGTTTTTTTGTATGCGGCGCCATCACTCCGACACAGACCACCCGGCCTCTGCCCGAACAGGCTGCGCAACCACCTGACTGGGCCTCGCGCATGCACCTGGCGCGCAACCCGCTGGCGTTTATGGACCGCCCACCCACCTGGCGCGAAGTGCGCTACCCCTTTATCTACGGCCAGTTCGATCCCCGGCAATTCCCGCTCACCCAGTGGCGCCAGTGCAGCCGTCAGGCACTGGAATTGAAGGCCGTGGATCGTTGGTGGCAGGAAGGCGAGAACGTCGGCGCCAGCCAGCTGATCGATCAACTGATCCGCCGCGTGTTGCCGCGCCGCGGAATTGCCGCCACCCATGATCAAGTGTTGTTGACCCTGGGCCGCCAGCAGAGTTTTTACCTGCTCGCGCGCCTGTTTGCCCGCCCCGGCAGCGTAGTCGGGGTCGAGGAACCGGGCTTTCGCGATCCGCGCAATGCCTTTGCCCACGATGGCGCGCACATGGTCTCGCTGCCCATCGACGAACACGGATTGCAGATATCCCCGGCACTGGCAGCCTGCGACTATCTGTATTGCACACCCGGCTACCAGTGCCCGACCGGTGTGACCATGAGCCTGGGCCGGCGCCAGGCCTTGCTTGAACATGCGCAGATGCACGATCAGGTGATCTTCGAAGACGATGATGACCCCGAGACCGAATACGACGGCCGCGCCCTGCCAGCGCTCAAGGCCACCGACCCGGCGGAGCGAGTGATCTACCTCAGCAGTTTGTCAAAGTTGCTGTCCCCGGGGCTGGGCATCGGTTACATCGTTGCCCCGGCACCGGTGATCGAGCAACTGCGCCAGCTGCAACGGCTGATGATCCGCCAGATCCCGGGCAACAACCAGATCACCGCCGCGCTGTTTATTCAACAAGGCCACTACGATCGGTTGCTGCAACAGGCCCGGGAAAAACTGCAACTGCGGGCCGGGGCGATGGCCACCGCATTGCGTGAAGTGCTGCCGGATGCGGAGTTTGTCATGCCCAGCGGCGGCGCCACGCTATGGCTCAAGCTGGCCGGCGAGCACGACTTGCTGAGCTTGTACTACGCAGGGTTGGCCAAGGGCGTGCTGTTTGACCCGAGCAGTGCGTTTTGCGTCGAGCCCGACACCCTGCCCCGGCCTTGCCTGCGCCTGGGCTTTGGCTCCATCGCCCAGGAGCTGATTGCCCCCGGCATTCGCGAGCTGGGACTGGTGATCAACGCCCACGCGAAACGACCTGCAGTTGTGCGCGGCTGAGCCATTTGCCCCACAACAGCGCCTGCGTTGCCCCTGTGGGAGCGGGCTTGCCCGCGATGCAGGCAACGCGCTGCATCTGGCAAACCGCAGTGCTCCCATCGCGGCCAAGCCCGGCTCCCACAACCCCAGGGCCATCTCTCCCTGTGGGAGCGGGCTTGCTCGCGATGCAGGCAACACGGTGC